>NZ_JBGOOD010000083.1:0-14353 GCF_041439475.1 Vibrio sp. 1S139 | reverse complement strand
ACGAGATACGAGATACGAGATACGAGATACGAGATACGAGATACGAGATACGAGACATTTTTGAAAATTGGAGCAGATAAGACAAGCAAAAAGTGCCAAACATCATGGTGCAATTTCTATTATCTTTTCCTTGTTCTACAGACACAAAAAAGCCGAGCTAATGCTCGGCTTTTGTATTAAGAATCTAGTATAGATTACTCAGCAGCTTCTTCAGCAGCTGGGCGGTCTACAAGCTCAATGTAAGCCATTGGAGCTTTATCACCAGTACGGAAACCACATTTAAGAATGCGAGTGTAACCACCTTGGCGAGCCGCGAAACGCGGGCCTAGTTCATTAAATAGTTTTGCCACAACTTCGTTATCACGAGTGCGAGCAAATGCAAGACGACGGTTAGCAACACTGTCTGTCTTAGCTAGGGTAATCAATGGCTCAATTACGCGACGTAGTTCTTTTGCTTTAGGCACGGTAGTTTTAATAACTTCGTGACGAACAAGAGAGCTAGCCATGTTGCTGAACATCGCTTTGCGATGACTGCTGTTGCGGTTGAGTTGACGACCACTTTTACGATGGCGCATGACCTAATCCTTCTAACTTTTCGATTAATCTTCAGCGATTGACGCTGGTGGCCAGTTTTCTAGACGCATGCCTAGAGAAAGACCACGTGAAGCAAGCACATCTTTAATCTCTGTAAGAGATTTCTTACCAAGGTTTGGCGTTTTAAGTAGCTCAACCTCAGTGCGCTGTACAAGATCACCGATGTAGTGAATCGCTTCTGCTTTCAAACAGTTAGCAGAGCGAACTGTTAGTTCAAGATCGTCTACAGGACGTAGTAGGATAGGATCGAATTCTGGCTTCTCTTCCTTCTCCTCAGGTACACGTACATCACGAAGATCTACGAACGCATCCAATTGTTCAGCTAAAATAGTAGCTGCACGACGGATTGCTTCCTCAGGTTCTAGAGTACCGTTCGTTTCCATATCGATAACAAGCTTGTCTAAATCAGTACGTTGTTCTACACGTGCCGCTTCTACAGCGTAAGCGATTTTATCAACCGGGCTGTAAGTAGCGTCAACTAGTAGACGACCGATAGGACGCTCATCTTCTTCAGTATGGATACGAGCTGAAGCTGGAACGTAACCACGACCACGTTCTACTTTGATACGCATAGCGATCTCAGCGTTGTCATCCGTTAGGTGACAAATTACGTGCTCAGGGTTAGCGATCTCTACATCACCATCGTGGGTGATGTCACCTGCAACAACAGGGCCTGAGCCTGATTTGTTCAGTGTAATAAACACTTCATCTTTGCCTTCAGCAACGCGTACAGCCAAACCTTTAAGGTTTAGAAGGATTTCCAGGATATCTTCCTGAACGCCTTCTTTAGTGCTGTATTCGTGTAGCACACCTTCAATTTCAACTTCTGTTACGGCACAACCCGGCATAGAAGATAGAAGAATGCGGCGAAGAGCATTACCTAGAGTGTGGCCGAAACCGCGCTCTAATGGCTCAAGAGTTACTTTCGCGTGTGTCGTATTGATCTGTTCAATGTCAACAAGACGCGGCTTAAGAAATTCTGTTACAGAACCCTGCATTGTGTCCTCTCTTTTTTTAACCTTACTTAGAGTAAAGTTCGACGATCAAGTGTTCATTGATGTCAGCTGATAGGTCAGAACGCTCAGGCATACGCTTGAATGTACCTTCCATTTTGCCAGCATCTACTTCAATCCAAGTTGGCTTTTCACGTTGTTCAGCAACTTCTAGAGCCGCTTTAATACGAGATTGCTGTTTAGCTTTCTCGCGGATAGAAACAACGTCGTTTGCCGCTACTTTGAAAGAAGGAACGTTTACAACTTTACCGTTAACTAGAATAGACTTGTGGCTAACTAGTTGACGAGATTCAGCACGAGTGGCGCCAAAGCCCATACGGTAAACTACGTTATCAAGACGACCTTCAAGAAGCTGAAGCAGGTTTGCACCTGTGTTGCCTTTAAGACGTGCAGCTTCTTTGTAGTAGTTGCGGAATTGTTTTTCTAGAACGCCGTAGATACGACGAACTTTTTGCTTCTCACGAAGCTGAACGCCATACTCAGATAGACGACCGCGACGAGCGCCGTGTACACCTGGTGCGTTATCAATTTTACACTTGGTATCGATCGCACGGACACCAGACTTAAGGAATAAGTCAGTACCTTCGCGACGGCTAAGCTTAAGCTTAGGACCCAAATATCTTGCCATGATCTTTCTCCAATATTCCTAGAAACGAAACTTAAACGCGACGTTTCTTAGGTGGACGACAACCGTTATGAGGGATTGGTGTCGCATCAACAATGTTAGTGATACGGAAACCAGCAGCGTTCAGTGCACGAACAGTAGATTCGCGACCTGGACCTGGACCCTTAACCATAACTTCCAAGTTCTTTAGGCCATATTCTTTAGCCATTTCACCACAACGCTCAGCTGCAACTTGTGCTGCGAACGGAGTAGATTTACGAGAACCACGGAAACCTGAACCACCTGCTGTAGCCCATGCAAGAGCGTTGCCTTGACGGTCAGTGATAGTTACGATTGTGTTGTTGAAAGAAGCATGAATGTGCGCTACGCCATCAGCTACTTGCTTGCGTACGCGCTTACGCGCGCGAGTTGGTTGTTTTGCCATTGTACTCTACCTTATCCGACTATTTCTTGATCGGCTTGCGCGGACCCTTACGGGTGCGAGCGTTGGTTTTAGTACGCTGTCCACGTAGTGGTAGACTGCGACGATGACGAAGACCGCGGTAACAGCCAAGGTCCATAAGACGCTTGATGTTCATCGATACTTCACGACGTAGATCACCTTCTACAGTGTACTTAGCTACACCATCACGCAGTTGATCGATCTGCTCTTCAGTTAGTTCACTGATCTTAGCATCTTCAGCAATACCCACTTCAGCTAGAATAGCTTGAGAGCGAGTTTTACCGATACCGTAGATTGCAGTAAGTGCAATTACAGAATGCTTATGATCAGGAATGTTAATGCCGGCTATACGGGCCATTATTCACTCCTAAGGGGTTCATAAAAGAATTATCCGCAGCAAAGCCCGTTATGGATACGCTGCGGCATACTACTTCTTTTGCACGCAAAAGGTAGGCCGAGGAATATACTCGACTCTACCTTGTATTTCAAGTAAAAATTTCTGCTAATTAGCCTTGGCGTTGCTTATGCTTTGGCTCACTGCAAATCACGCGAACGACACCGTTACGCTTGATAACTTTACAGTTACGGCAGATTTTTTTAACGGAAGCACGAACTTTCATTGCTAAACTCCGTAAATGGAATCGAAATTGTTACCACCGAATTAACGGCCGTAACCCTTCAGATTCGCTTTCTTTAACACAGAATCATACTGTTGTGACATCAGATGAGTCTGTACCTGTGCCATGAAATCCATGATAACTACCACTACGATTAGTAGTGATGTGCCGCCAAAGTAGAAACGAACGTTCCACGCGACCATCATGAACTCAGGAATCAGACATATAAAAGTAATGTATAGAGCGCCCGCAAGGGTTAGTCTAGTCATCACTTTATCGATATATTTCGCTGTCTGCTCACCTGGGCGGATACCGGGTACGAATGCACCAGACTTCTTCAAGTTATCAGCTGTTTCACGTGGGTTAAACACCAACGCTGTATAGAAGAAACAGAAGAAGATTATAGCTGCTGCATAAAGCATTACATACAAAGGTTGACCTGGGCTAAGAGCTAATGACACGTCAGTTAACCAACCGAACGCGCTGCTTTCACCATTTTGACCAAACCACTGCGCTAATGTTCCTGGGAACAAAATAATACTTGATGCGAAAATCGCTGGAATAACACCTGCCATATTAATCTTAAGAGGCAAGTGAGAGCTTTGTGCTGCAAAAACTTTACGACCTTGTTGACGTTTCGCATAGTTAACGACGATACGACGTTGACCACGTTCCATGAAAACTACGAAGTAAATAACAGCAAAAGACAATACAGCAATCAACAGCAGAAGAAGCACATGCAATTCACCTTGACGCGCTTGCTCGATTGTTTGACCGATTGCAGAAGGCAATCCAGCAACAATACCTGCAAAAATCAGAATGGAAATACCATTACCGATTCCTCGCTCAGTGATTTGTTCACCTAACCACATTAAGAACATGGTACCAGTTACTAAACTCACGGTAGCAATAAGCGTAAACATGGTTTGGTTGATAACAACCAGATTGTCGACCATGTTTGGTAAGCCTGTTGCGATACCAATAGCTTGGAATGTTGCAAGTACAAGCGTGCCGTAGCGTGTATATTGGCTTATCTTACGACGGCCTGCTTCACCCTCTTTCTTGAGTTCCGCTAACGCTGGATGAACTACAGTTAGCAATTGGACTACGATCGATGCCGAAATGTACGGCATGATACCCAATGCTAATATAGATGCACGCTCAAGAGCACCACCGGAGAACATGTTAAACATTTCTACGATGGTACCTTTTTGCTGATCGAACAAATCGGCAAGTACAGCTGCGTCAATACCAGGGATCGGCACAAAAGAGCCGGCTCGGAATACTAAAAGTGCACCAATTACGAATAATAAGCGCGACTTTAGTTCACTTAAGCCGCTCTGAGCACTACGAAAATCTTGTCCTGGTTTCTTAGCCATCTGTACCTCGTTCCTCGAGATTATTCCTCGATTTTACCGCCTGCAGCTTCGATTGCAGCTTTAGCGCCTTTAGTCACGCGTAGACCTTTAACAGTCACAGCTTTGCTTAGGTCACCAGAAAGAACGATCTTAACAAACTCGATGTTCTTAGTGATAACGTTAGCAGCTTTAAGGCTGTTAAGATCAACTACGTCACCTGTTACTTTCGCTAGCTCAGCTAGACGAACTTCAGCAGACACTAGGCTTTTACGAGAAGTGAAACCGAATTTAGGTAGACGTTGTTTTAGAGGCATTTGACCGCCTTCAAAACCTGGACGAACAGAGCCGCCAGAACGTGACTTTTGACCTTTGTGACCGCGGCCACCTGTTTTACCAAGGCCAGAACCGATACCACGACCTACACGCTTCTTAGAAGGTTTAGAGCCAGCAGCCGGTGATAGAGTATTCAAACGCATTCTGATTACTCCTCAATCTTAACCATGTAGTAAACCTTGTTGATCATACCGCGTACGCACGGTGTATCTTCAAGTTCTACTGTATGGTTGATGCGACGAAGACCTAGACCTTTAAGACACGCTTTGTGCTTAGGTAGGCGACCAATTGAGCTTTTAGTTTGAGTTACTTTAATAGTTGCCATCGTGTGCTTACTCCGAAATAGATTCAACAGTTAGACCACGTTTAGCAGCAACCATTTCTGGTGACTTAACGTCTACTAGAGCACCAATCGTTGCACGAACGATGTTGATCGGGTTCGTTGAACCGTATGCTTTAGAAAGTACGTTATGTACGCCCGCAACTTCAAGTACAGCACGCATTGCACCGCCGGCAATAACACCTGTACCTTCTGCAGCTGGCTGCATGTAAACTTTAGAGCCCGAATGACGACCTTTCACCGGGTGGTGAAGAGTGCCTTCGTTAAGCGATACTGTAACCATGTTACGGCGCGCTTTTTCCATTGCTTTTTGAATCGCAGCAGGTACTTCACGAGCTTTGCCGTAACCGAAACCTACGCGACCGTTACCGTCACCAACTACTGTTAGTGCAGTAAAGCTCATGATTCGACCACCTTTAACCGTCTTAGATACACGGTTAACTGCGATCAGCTTTTCTTGCAAATCATTAGCTTGTTGTTGTTCTTTAGCCATCTTCCAACCCTACCTTAGAATTTCAGACCAGCTTCGCGAGCAGATTCTGCTAGCGCCGCTACTCGACCGTGGTATTGGAAACCAGAACGATCAAATGCAACTGAAGCTACGCCTTTTTCAAGAGCGCGCTCAGCAACAGCTTTACCAACTGCTTTAGCTGCATCAACGTTACCAGTGTTCTTAACTTGCTCACGGATCGCTTTTTCTACAGTAGAAGCAGCTGCGATAACCTCAGAGCCGTTTGCCGCGATAACTTGTGCGTAAACATGGCGAGGAGTACGGTGTACTACCAGGCGAGTTGCACCAAGTTCTGCAATCTTACGACGTGCACGTGTAGCACGACGGATGCGAGATGCTTTCTTATCCATAGTGATACCTTACTTCTTCTTAGCTTCTTTAGTACGCACATTTTCATCTGCGTAACGAACACCTTTGCCTTTGTAAGGCTCAGGAGCACGGTAAGAACGAATGTCAGCCGCAACTTGACCTACTACTTGCTTATCGCAACCAGTAATGATGATCTCAGTTTGGCTAGGGCACTCAGCTTTAATACCTTCAGGTAGAGCGTGCTCTACTGGGTGAGAAAAACCAAGAGTTAGAGCTACAGAGTTGCCTTTCATAGCAGCACGGTAACCAACACCCTTAAGAGTTAGCTTCTTAGTGAAGCCCTCAGTAACACCCACAACCATGTTATTAACTAGAGCGCGAGCTGTACCAGCTTGTGCCCATGCGTTAGTAACACCTTCTTTCGGACCGAAAGTTAGGTTGGTTTCTTCCTGTGCAATAACTACGGCGCTGTTAAGAACGCGAGTAAGCTCACCTTTGCTACCTTTTACAGTAACTTCTTGGCCGTTTAGTTTCACCTCTACGCCAGCTGGAATAGCGACAGGTGCTTTAGCAACACGAGACATAATCTACTCCTTAAGCTACGTAACAGATGATTTCACCGCCAAGACCTGCTTTACGAGCAGCACGGTCAGACATCAGACCCTTGGAAGTAGAAACAACTGCAATACCAAGACCACCCATCACTGTAGGTAAAGAGTCTTTATTTTTATAAACTCTTAGACCAGGACGTGATACACGCTTGATTTGCTCGATTACAGGTTTAGCTTGGAAGTACTTAAGAGTAACTTCTAGCTCAGGTTTTGCTTCGCTGTTAACAGCGAAGTCTACGATGTAACCTTCAGCTTTAAGTAATGCAGCAATTGCAACTTTAAGCTTTGAAGAAGGCATTTTTACAGCAACTTTGTTTGCTGCCTGACCGTTACGAACTCGGGTCAGCATATCCGAAATCGGATCTTGCATGCTCATAAGATTTACTCCAAATGATTAAGTGGCAATTACCAGCTAGCCTTACGAAGACCCGGAATCTCGCCTTTCATGCAAGCTTCACGAACCTTAATGCGGCTTAGACCGAATTTACGTAGGTAACCGTGTGGACGACCAGTTTGGTTGCAACGGTTGCGCTGACGTGATGCACTTGAATCACGTGGAAGAGATTGCAGTTTAAGAACCGCATTCCAACGATCTTCTTCAGATGCGTTTACATCGCTAATGATAACTTTTAGCGCAGAACGCTTTTCAGCGAACTTAGCTACTAGTTTTGCACGTTTAGCTTCACGTGCTTTCATTGATTGTTTAGCCATAACAGTAACCCTACCCTTACTTACGGAATGGGAAGTTAAAGGCAGCCAGCAGAGCTCGGCCTTCCTCATCGGAACCCGCAGAAGTCGTGATAGTGATATCAAGACCGCGGACACGATCGACTTTATCGTAGTCGATTTCCGGAAAGATGATTTGCTCGCGAACGCCCATGCTGTAGTTACCGCGACCGTCAAAAGACTTAGCGCTAACACCACGGAAATCACGTACACGTGGAAGTGCGATAGAGATTAAACGCTCTAAAAATTCCCACATGCGCTCACCACGCAAGGTTACTTTACAACCAATTGGGTAGCCTTCACGAATTTTGAAACCAGCTACAGATTTACGCGCTTTAGTGATAAGTGGCTTTTGACCAGAGATCGTTGCCATATCAGCTGCTGCGTTTTCTAGCAGTTTCTTATCGTTGATTGCTTCACCAACGCCCATATTTAGGGTGATTTTCTCAATCCTAGGGACTTGCATGACGCTTGTGTAGCTGAACTCTTTGGTAAGCTCAGCGACTACAGACGACTTGTAGTAATCATGCAGTTTCGCCATAGTAGAACTCCAAATTACTTCTAATTAGTTAGAAACAGTTTCGCCGTTAGATTTGAAGAAACGAACTTTCTTGCCATCTTCGATACGGAAACCGATACGGTCTGCTTTACCAGTAGCCGCGTTAAAAACAGCAACGTTAGAAGCATCAATAGCTGCTTCTTGTTCAACGATGCCACCTTGTTGACCTAGAGCCGGAACCGGCTTTTGGTGTTTCTTAACAAGGTTGATGCCTTCAACGATAACTTTACCAGTTGTCAGAACCTTAGTTACTTTACCTTTCTTGCCTTTATCTTTACCAGCAAGAATGATTACTTCGTCATTACGACGGATTTTAGCTGCCATATTGCCGCTCCTTACAGAACTTCAGGTGCTAGTGATACAATCTTCATGAATTTCGCGTTACGAAGTTCACGAGTCACAGGACCAAAGATACGTGTGCCGACTGGTTGCTCAGTAGTGTCATTTAACAATACACAAGCATTACTGTCGAAGCGAATGACAGAACCGTCTGGGCGACGAACGCCTTTACGGGTGCGCACTACTACCGCCTTCAGAACATCACCTTTCTTTACTTTACCGCGAGGAATCGCTTCCTTCACTGTAACCTTGATGACGTCACCGATATGTGCATAACGGCGGTGAGAGCCACCCAGAACCTTAATACACATTACCTTGCGCGCGCCAGAGTTATCTGCTGCGTCAAGTGTACTTTGCATCTGGATCATTGTTAGTGCTCCGCTAAATATTAAAACTAGACCCTCTCGGGTCGGGCTGCCTCTTTAAAAGGGACGCGAATTGTACCACCCTTTTTTTAAATTGGGTAGACAAAAAACAAGCGGCTCCAAAAAATTATTTGGAGCCGCTTATAAGTTATAGAATTACAAAGATTAAATCTTCGCTTTTTCTAGAACTTTAACCAATATCCAAGACTTAGTCTTAGACAGAGGACGACACTCAGCGATTTCAACTTTGTCGCCTAGGCCACAAGTGTTGTCTTCGTCGTGTGCGTGTACTTTAGTCGTGCGTTTGATGAACTTACCGTAAATTGGGTGTTTTACAGTGCGCTCAATAGCAACAACGATAGACTTGTCCATCTTGTCACTTACTACACGGCCTTGCTGGATGCGGTTAGTTTCGCTCATTATGCGCCTGCCTTTTCAGTCAAAACAGTTTTCACACGTGCGATGTCACGGCGTACAGCTTTTAGAGTATGAGTTTGCTGTAGTTGACCAGTTGCAGCTTGCATGCGCAAGTTGAACTGTTCACGTAGCAAATTCAATAGCTCAGCGTTAAGCTCTTCAACGTTCTTTTCGCGTAGATCTTGTGCTTTCATCACATCACCTGCTTAGTTACAAAAGTAGTTTTAACAGGCAGTTTACGTGCCGCTAGGCGGAACGCTTCACGTGCCAACTCTTCAGGTACGCCATTCATCTCGTACATAACTTTGCCTGGTTGGATTTGAGCAACCCAGTACGCAACTGAACCTTTACCTTTACCTTGACGAACTTCAAGAGGCTTTTCAGTAATCGGCTTGTCTGGGAATACACGGATCCAGATTTGACCTTGACGCTTAATGTGACGTGTCATAGCACGACGTGCCGCTTCGATTTGACGTGCAGTCAGACGACCACGGCCAACAGCTTTAAGACCGAATTCGCCGAAGCTTACTTCAGTACCTTTAGCTAGACCACGGTTACGACCAGTCATAACCTTGCGGAACTTAGTACGTTTTGGTTGTAGCATCGTTCGACTCCTTACTTACGGCCTTTACGCTGCTTCTTAGGCTTATCGCCTTTTGGCTCTACTGCGTTAGCAGCTGGCATACCGCCTAGAATCTCACCTTTGAAGATCCAAACTTTAATGCCGATCACACCGTATTGAGTGTGAGCCGAAGAAGTTGCGTAATCAATGTCTGCACGTAGAGTGTGTAGAGGCACACGGCCTTCACGGTACCACTCAGAACGTGCGATTTCAGCACCGCCAAGACGGCCGCCTACTTGTACTTTGATGCCTTTAGCGCCTAGACGCATAGCATTTTGTACCGCACGCTTCATTGCACGACGGAACATAACACGACGCTCTAGTTGAGACGCGATGCTATCAGCTACAAGCTGACCATCTAGCTCAGGCTTACGTACTTCAGCGATGTTAATTTGCGCTGGTACACCTGCGATTTTAGCTACAGCTGCGCGTAGCTTCTCTACGTCTTCACCTTTCTTACCGATAACAACGCCAGGACGAGCAGTGTGAATAGTCACACGGATGCTCTTAGCTGGACGCTCGATAACGATACGAGATAATGATGCTTTTTGTAGTTCCTTTGTAAGGAACTGACGTACCTTGAAGTCGCCGTCTAGGTTGTCAGCGAATTCGTTGGTATTAGCAAACCATGTAGCATTCCAAGGCTTAACGATGCCAAGACGAATACCATTAGGATGTACTTTCTGACCCATTGCTTACTCTCCTAGTCTTTAGCGATCTGCTACAACAATAGTGATGTGGCTTGAACGCTTCAAGATACGATCCGCACGACCTTTAGCACGAGGCATAATACGCTTCATGATAGGGCCCTCATCTACGAAGATTTTAGCGACATTTAGATCGTCGATATCTGCACCTTCGTTATGTTCCGCGTTAGCGATAGCTGACTCAAGAACCTTCTTAACTAATACAGCAGCTTTTTTGTTGCTGAAAGTTAGAATTTCTAGAGCTTGGTCTACCGACTTACCGCGAATTTGGTCTGCAACTAAGCGAGCTTTCTGTGGAGAAATACGAGCAAAGTTATGTTTAGCTAAAGCTTCCATCATCTACTCCTTATTTCTTCTTAGCTTTCTTATCTGCAGCATGACCGCGATAAGTACGAGTTGGTGCAAATTCGCCCAGTTTGTGACCGATCATTTCTTCGGTAACGAAAACTGGAACGTGCTGACGACCATTATGGACAGCGATGGTCAAACCAATCATTGTTGGGATGATCATTGAGCGACGGGACCAAGTCTTAATAGGCTTTTTGTCTCCGCTTTCCACCGCTTTCTCTACCTTCTTCAGCAAGTGTAGGTCAATAAAAGGACCTTTCTTGAGAGAACGTGGCATGGCGATTCCTCTTTATAAATTATTTAGTGCGACGACGTACGATGTACTTGTCAGTGCGCTTGTTCTTACGAGTCTTGAAGCCCTTAGTAGGAACGCCCCAAGGAGAAACTGGGTGACGACCACCAGATGTGCGGCCTTCACCACCACCATGTGGGTGATCCACCGGGTTCATTACTACACCACGTACGGTTGGACGTACGCCGCGCCAGCGTGAAGCACCAGCTTTACCAAGTTCACGTAGCATATGCTCAGAGTTACCAACTTCACCGATCGTTGCACGACCTTCAGAAAGAACTTTGCGCATCTCACCAGAACGTAGACGGATAGTTACGTATGCACCATCGCGAGCGATGATTTGAGCATAAGCACCAGCCGAACGAGCTAGTTGAGCACCTTTACCAGGCTTAAGTTCAACACAGTGTACAGTAGAACCTACTGGGATGTTGCGCATCGGCAGAGTGTTACCTGCTTTGATTGCAGCATCTACGCCAGATTGAATCTGGTCGCCTGCGTTAACACCTTTAGGTGCAATGATGTAACGACGCTCACCGTCTGCGTACAGAACTAGAGCGATGTTAGCACTACGGTTTGGATCGTATTCTAGACGCTCAACTTTCGCTGGGATGCCATCTTTAGTACGTTTGAAGTCAATTACACGGTAATGGTGCTTATGACCACCACCGATGTGACGTACTGTAATACGACCGTTGTTGTTACGACCACCGTTCTTAGAGTTTTTCTCTAGAAGTGGTGCGTATGGCTTACCCTTGTGTAGGTCAGCGTTAACAACTTTAACGACGTGACGACGACCAGGGGAAGTCGGCTTACATTTAACAATAGCCATTTTTACTACTCCTGTTATTCCGCGCCGCCAACGAAGTCAAGATCTTGACCTTCTTTCAAAGTAACGTAGGCTTTCTTAACGTCTGAACGACGGCCTTCACGCATACCTTGACGTTTGGTCTTACCCTTTAATACAAGAGTATTTACAGACTTAACTTCAACTTCAAATAGCTTTTCTACAGCTGCTTTGATCTCTTTCTTAGTTGCATCTTTAGCTACTTTGAAAACGATAGTGTTCGCTTTCTCAGCTACCATAGTTGCTTTTTCAGAGATGTGCGGAGCACGTAGAACTTTTAAGATACGCTCTTCAGTGATCATGCTAGCATCTCCTCAACTTGCTTAACTGCGTCAGCAGTCATTAGAACCTTGTCGAAAGCGATTAGTGATACTGGATCAACACCAGCAACATCACGTGCATCTACTTTGTATAGGTTACGAGCAGCTAAGAATAGATTTTCATCTACTTCGCCAGTCACAATCAGAACGTCGCTTAGCTCAAGCTCTTTAAGCTTAGCTACAAGTTCTTTTGTTTTTGGTGCTTCTACAGAGAAGTTATCAACAACGATTAAACGCTCTTGACGAACTAGCTCAGAAAGAATGCTCTTCATAGCACCGCGGTACATTTTTTTGTTTACTTTTTGGCTGTGATCTTGTGGTTTCGCAGCAAAAGTAACACCACCTGTACGCCAGATTGGGCTACGAATTGTACCAGCACGTGCGCGGCCAGTACCTTTTTGACGCCATGGCTTAGCGCCACCGCCAGATACTTCAGAACGAGTCTTTTGAGCACGAGTACCTTGACGAGCACCTGCTGCATATGCAACAACCACTTGGTGTACAAGAGCTTCGTTGAAGTCACGTCCGAAAGTAGTCTCGGAAACAGTTAGTGCATCAGCACCTTTAACCATCAATTCCATTACTTACTCCTAGACGTTATGCTTTAACAGCAGGTTTTACGATCACGTTTCCGCCTGTTGAGCCCGGTACTGCACCTTTAATAAGGAGTAGATTGCGCTCAGCGTCAACACGTACGATCTCTAGGTTTTGAGTCGTTACACGCTCAGCACCCATGTGACCTGCCATTTTCTTGCCTTTAAACACGCGGCCTGGAGTTTGACATTGGCCAATTGAACCCGGTGCGCGGTGAGACAAAGAGTTACCGTGAGTCATATCTTGAGTAGAGAAGTTCCAACGCTTGATAGCGCCTTGGAAGCCTTTACCTTTAGATGTACCAGTAACGTCTACTTTTTTAATTTCGTTGAAAAGTTCTACGTTTAGCTCAGCGCCAACTTCAAACTCTTCGCCGTTTTCTAAACGGAATTCCCAAAGACCGCGACCTGCTTCTACACCCGCTTTCGCGAAGTGACCAGCTTCAGGTTTAGTTACACGGTTAGCTTTCTTAGCACCAGTAGTTACTTGGATTGCTGCGTAGCCGTCTGTCTCAAGAGTTTTAACTTGAGAAATACGGTTCGCTTCAACCTCAACAACAGTTACTGGGATAGAAACGCCTTCTTCAGTAAATACGCGGGTCATACCCACTTTACGTCCGACTAGACCAATCATTATTCTTATCTCCCTTAACCTAGGCTGATTTGAACATCAACGCCAGCTGCAAGATCAAGACGCATTAGAGCATCAACAGTTTTATCTGTTGGCTCAACGATGTCGATCAAACGCTTGTGAGTACGGATTTCGTACTGATCACGTGCATCTTTGTTGACGTGTGGAGAGGTAAGAACAGTGAAACGCTCTTTACGAGTAGGAAGTGGAATAGGACCACGAACCTGTGCGCCAGTACGTTTTGCTGTTTCAACGATTTCCGCAGTTGAAGCATCGATTAGCTTGTAATCAAACGCTTTAAGGCGGATACGAATACGTTGGTTCTGCATGAGACAGAGCTCCAATTATTAAAAATTACACAAACAATATCGCCACTCAAACCCGATAAAACGAGAGAATGCCGATTGATTTATGTGAAACCGTAGCACCCAAAATTAGGACGCATTGTCAGTTAACTTTTGAAGTAAACAAGAAGTTTACTATTTTTATTAACCGCGAACATAAGCTGAGTATACATTACTAGGTAAGACCTACTCCTCAGTGCTCATTGGTTCACAACCAGCGTTAGCCAGTGCGATGCATTATACAGATCACACTTTAGTATGCAAGTAGTGTTGGAAAAATAATCGCAATTTATTGGAAGTTGGTTTTGTATCGAGAGGGAAGAAGATAGATGGAAGGTAATATTTCTTTTGAGAAAACAAAAGGGAAGCCGAAGCTCCCCTTTTCAGATGCGTGCTCTTCTAATGAAGAGAGTGCAAAAATCTAAATGCTATTAAGCGAAGATTTTAGCTACAACACCAGCACCAACTGTACGGCCACCTTCGCGGATTGCGA
>NZ_JBGOOD010000082.1:0-15078 GCF_041439475.1 Vibrio sp. 1S139 | reverse complement strand
ATCGGGCACGAGTCTTCTTTGGGTTATAAATTGAACAAAGTGTGCTCGCGCCCTGGTCATGGTGGTTATATTCCGATTAATTTCCCCAGATTTGGCTGACAAACTCTGGATGGTCAATAAACGGATTACGATTCCCTTGAAAATCATGTACCGCCTTATTTCGGTCGATTTCTTTTTGGCATACTGGATCTTCAGAATGCCAACGCTTTAGCATAGTAAGTAGCCAAGGTTCAAAAACAGTTGTATTGGTTCCATCCAGAACGGCATCAGAGCTTGTAGAGTTCCCTTCCCAATTAGCGATTTCATTTTCATTTTCATTTTCATAGCGTGTTGCCATGTAGAAATATGCTCTTGCAAAATCACCTTTAAACTCATCAATTGGCTCAAACACCGTACCCACATAACCAAGAGAGTTCGCTGCACTGCCTAACTTAGAACCATTGCTTGATGTGTATGTCGCGCTACTCACCTCACCAAATGGCCAATTACTACGTTTCGAGTTAACGTAGCCATCAGTGGCAATTAAATGGTGACCGTCAGAGTTCATTGGCTCGACTTTCCCACCAAACCAGCTTTTCGGGAATGAGTGCTCACGGTTGTAGCAATCACCTTCTTTGCTGTATTGACCACATTGATCCGCAACCTTAGTAAATTGGATTGAATCTGAGCTTGAAGGTTTCTCCGAATACATATCGAGAATCGACTCATCAGTGTCATAGTATGCGTCTAGGTCAGCCTCAGACACCAACCTCCAAATAGCGGCGTAACCCTGACTGCTATGATTATCAATAATTTGATATAAGGCCGTTTTTAACGCAAAGCCCACTTTTCCTTCAGCGTCTTTGTAATACTCACCTAACACTGGAGGTTCAGTTGGTGGTGCAGTTGAACCACCAATCGAAAATTCTGTACTCTGACTTGCTTGGAAATCACCACCAGATGCCACAACGGTTCCATTTACCGACAAACTGTATGAACCATTCCCCACACTGCAGCACATTCCATCTCCATAAGAATCTGAGACTTCTAGGGTGTAGTTACCATCCGCTAAACACATTTCCACTTCATTGATGGTGTTATTTTTATAATCTGAACCAGAATAAAGATTTTGAGAAACTGAGTTTTTGAGAGACCAACTAGTTTCAGAACCATAGTTATCCGTAACTAGCGTGAGTGCGGCACTTATGTCATTGCAGCTTTGTGTTGGTGGAGTCTCCGTAGGCTGAAAGTTATCTAAATACACCACTTCCGAACTATCAAAACCTGCATCATCATAAAATCGTACGCCCACAACGATATCTTTAGTGCTCGTAGCGCTGTACGAGTGAGTCAATGCTTGCCACTGATTCGTTAAACCATTATTCGAGTAACCCAAATAGCCATCAACAAAAAGGCGAGCTTTCACGTTGCCTTCCGTGTGGTAAACATCGACAGAGAAATCATAAGTTTTTCCTTGTTCAACACGTATCGTTTGAAGAAAGTCGGTATTACTTTGAGTACTTGTATTCACTGTTACTTGTGCTGAGAAACTGCCATTATTTACAGGATCGGTAGAGAGCGAAAGTGCAATGCCGGAGTCAATCACACTCCAACCAGATGGTACGTTTCCTTCCCAGTTTTCAAAACTTCCATTTTGCATTTGCGCATGCGCACTCGCTGAACAAAGTAATGCAACGCCACTTAGTGTTATCATTCTATTTATCATATAACCTTCTGTTTAATTGGATAAAAACCAACTAAGCTTGGAAAGTAATCAAAAAATGAATGGAGGTATACATCACATTTATAAATGTAAGCATTATGGGTTTTATTGATATGTGTGATGTAAATCAATGTGACATCGACCTGTTAAATAAAGGAATAGAAAAGGCTGAGCAGATTATCTGACTCAGCCTTTTTACTGTTTAGAGCTAGATCATTTATCGCCAGTGAGCATACCGAAGAAGATCTGTCTCGACTCTGGCGTGTTGTCTCTATGAGTTTCGTATTTTACATGCGCGTTTGCATCAACTGCTTTTGATAGCTTGATGCTCCATAGTGCTTTCATTTGATTTGGTACAATTGAATATCGGACATCGATAATACGCAGCTCGTCTGTTGGGTCCTGAGCGATATAACCATTTGAAAACCAGCGGAAACGTTCTATGTCTTTGGCTTGTTGAGAGTCCGGGTCAAGCCAAGGTAAATCCCTGCTAACATTCAGCTTCGCAATCGACTCTCCGGGATACGTGCTTACCGATGTGCCAACCCGCACTGCGTCTACATGGTAATGAGCCTCTGTTTCGTACACCACTTTCCAAACCAAGATATTCGCAAAGCTTGGTTTTGCCTCTAATCGAATCGGTGTGTGTTGCCTTTCTTGCGCTAATTGCCACCCAATCGCCTCTGCCCTGTCTCGCTGAATCATCCCTAATGTTGGATAAATTAGCGCCCAAGTAAACGCAACACGCGCTAGCCAAGGCGCTCGTTTTAACGTCGCAAACACAAGCAACACTAGAATGGGAAGCGTATAAACAGGATCGATGATTGATATGGTATTCCAAGAAAAACGCGCGTTGGTGAAAGGCCAAAGTAACTGCGTGCCATAGGTGGTACAAGCGTCTAACAGTGCATGAGTACCATAGCCCAGAGCACAAAACAGCCAACTTTGTTTGAAAGAAAGCCCACGTTTTTTTGCAATCAGGTGATGCAGAACCAAAGCGCAGATCAAACTGCCAATGGGAATAAAGAAGAGTGAATGGGTAAATTGTCGATGAAATTCCAAAGCCAACAAAGGGTCACTTTGAGACTTAATCAGTGCATCCAAATCTGGTGCTAACCCGGAGAGCAGCCCTAATACCCCAGCAACAACCAAATGTTGTTTTTTGCTGGCCGATTGTGACAAAGAAGCGCCTAACACGCCCTGCGTTAAAGGATCCATAAATCACTCATTGATAGCATTCCGTTGAATCAAACAAAATACATTTAGCTATAGCGGTGAACTGTTCATAACTAAACGGTTTTATCAATATACTCATGTACATAGCTGTATAAGCATAGACCGATAAACAAAAAAAGAGCAGTTATGAAACTGCCCTTTTCTAATTATTGGTGGTTGATCAATTTATTCGTTTTTGTTCTGTATATTCACACTTGAACGATCTTTTATTAACGAGCAACCATGCTTACCGCGATAACAACCAACAGTACTGAGAAGATCTTCTTGATGGTTGGAACGGGTAAATGGTTGGTCGCTTTTGCACCTAAAGGAGCGGTGAACCAAGACGTACACACGATACCCAACAGCGCGGGTAAATAAACAAAGCCTGCAAAGCCATCAGTTAGAGCAAAGTGGCTACTGCCCGAGGTTATGTAACCGATAGAGCCGAATAGCGCGATAACAATGCCACACGCAGACGCACAGCCAATCGCCTTTTTCATATCGACCGAAAAGAACGTGAGCAAAGGAACGAGTAACGCACCGCCACCAATCCCGATCATTGCCGACAAACCGCCAGTAATGGTTGTCAGAACCGTTAATACACCTTTATTCGGTAGCTTTCGCTCTTTAGGCGCGTCACTTTTACTGCTTAAGAACATCTTAATTGCGATAAGAACCACGCTCACAGCAAACACGATACGAACAACCTTTTCAGGTAATAACGCCGCCATAAAACCACTAACCAAAGCACCTAGAGCAACACCCAACATGATCCAAGGTGCCAAGTCCCAAGGCACGTTGCCGTTCTTGTGGTGAGCGAGTGCAGAAGATGTTGAAGTGAACAGTATCGATGCCAACGAGGTAGCAATCGCCGCGACAACAACTTGGTCGGATGGTAGAACTTCTAAATACAGTAAAATGCTGCTTAACACAGGAACAATGATCAGCCCTCCGCCAATACCTAACAAACCGGCTAGAAACCCAACACCACTGCCCAGTAACGCACAGTAGAAAATCAACAACAGCAATTCACTCATTTCATCCATCTCTTAATTAAATTAATCGTCTTAAATAACACACTATTAATGCGGTTATATTTCCATCAAGCTAATTAATATAACTGACACCGACTAAAATATTCAAACAGAATAGATCATGAATATTCCTCATGTTGAATGTGAAGTAATACCATTGTTAATGGTCAACCTATCAACGTATAAAAACCTTAAGCGATTAACTTTATACGACATTAATTCTACTAAGCATTAATTTCAGACAGCATAGCCTTCGATTCTTAATCCGGTCACAAGCAAAAAATAAAAGCCGTTTTAATACTAAAGACCGAGAGAATCAGAAAAAAAATTGGGATACCAAATCAGCATGAATAAAGAATTTAATTTTACGATTAAGAGCATTAGCCTCGACGAAAACTACCAGCCTGCAGACAGCACGCGTATCACTACCAACTTTGCTAACCTGGCTCGCGGTGACAGCCGTCAAGCGAACTTACGCAATGCACTACAAATGATCGATAACAGTTTCAACGCGTTAGCGCACTGGGATAACCCTAAGGGCGACCGCTACTCTGTTGAGCTTGAAATCATTTCTGTTGATATGGATATTGAAAGCAACGGCGAAGCATTCCCTTCAATTGAAGTGCTGAAAACCAATATTCTGGACCGTAAAACCAACGAGCGTATTGAAGGCATTATCGGAAATAACTTCTCTTCTTATGTTCGAGATTATGACTTTAGCGTACGTCTATTGGATCATAATAAAGGCCAAGATAAATTCAGCATTCCAGAAGATTTTGGTGATTTACACGGCAAGCTTTTTAAATATTTCGTTAACTCTGACGCTTACAAAAAGAACTTTAATAAGCCACCTGTTATTTGCTTAAGCGTGTCAGATAATAAAACCTATTACCGCACTGAAAACCAACACCCAGTATTGGGTTTTGAATACCAGCCGAATGAGTCTTCTTTAACTGAACAATATTTCAAAAAGATGGGCTTACAGGTTCGTTATTTCATGCCGCCTAACAGTGTTGCACCTTTGGCCTTCTATTTCTTTGGTGATCTGCTGAACGATTACTCTAACCTAGAGCTTATCAGCACCATCAGTACCATGGGTACGTTCCAGAAAATCTACCGACCTGAGATTTACAACGCGAACGCGGTTGCGGGTAACTGTTACCAACCAAACTTGAAAAACTTGGATCACTCGCTGACTCAAATCGTGTACGACCGTGAAGAACGAAGCCAGCTAGCTGTTGAACAAGGTAAATTCGCAGAAGAGAAGTTCATTAAGCCATACCAATCAGTTCTAGAGAACTGGTCGGCAAATTACGCACTTTAATCGTCTATTGCGCTCTCAAACCACCCAAGGATAGGCAATATTATTATGAAAACACTATTACCGACTTCAACAGCGGGCAGCTTGCCGAAACCGTCTTGGCTTGCACAACCAGAGACGCTTTGGTCGCCATGGAAACTTCAAGGCGATGAACTCACAGACGGCAAACAAGATGCGCTGCGTGTCTCTCTGCACGAGCAACAGCAAGCAGGCATTGATATTGTGAGTGACGGCGAACAAACACGTCAACACTTTGTAACGACCTTCATTGAACACCTGAATGGCGTTGATTTTGAAAAGCGTGAAACCGTTAAAATCCGCGACCGTTACGATGCGAGTGTACCGACGGTTGTAGGCCCAGTTTCTCGTCAGAAATCTGTGTTTGTTGAAGATGCGAAGTTCTTACGTCAGCAAACCGACCAACCGATCAAATGGGCTCTGCCGGGGCCTATGACCATGATTGATACACTTTACGATGCGCATTACCAAAGCCGTGAAAAACTGGCGTGGGAATTTGCAAAGATCCTCAACGAAGAAGCCAAAGAACTTGAAGCGGCAGGCGTGGATATTATTCAGTTCGATGAACCTGCGTTTAACGTGTTTTTTGATGAAGTGAACAATTGGGGCATCGCTTGTTTGGAAAGAGCCATTGAAGGGCTTAAGTGCGAAACAGCAGTCCATATTTGTTATGGCTACGGCATTAAAGCGAATACGGATTGGAAAAAGACATTAGGCACCGAGTGGCGCCAATACGAAGAAGTCTTCCCTAAGCTGCAGCAATCGAATATCGACATTATCTCTTTAGAGTGTCACAACTCTCATGTACCTCTTGAGCTGCTTGAGCTCGTACGAGGCAAGAAAGTAATGGTCGGTGCGATTGATGTTGCAACCGATTCGATTGAAACACCGGAAGAAGTGGCTAGCACTCTACGTGAAACACTTAAGTACGTTGATGCCGACAAGCTCTACCCTTGCACCAACTGCGGCATGGCTCCCCTACCTCGCGAGATAGCCTCAGCGAAGCTTAATGCGCTAAGTGCTGGCGCAGAGATCGTTCGTAAAGAGCTTTCAGCGTAACGCTTTCATAAAGAACAAAAACTATGCCTTTAAGCCTAAGTATCATATTGATGCTTAGGCTTTTTGTTATGTGAGTTAATGAGCTTTACGCGCTGCTTACTAGGTTTTATCTAGGTCTTGAGCATATAAAGAGATCGCTCGTTGGTACTCTTTAATCGCATCGCTATTCGTCGTGGAAACTAAAAGCTCAAGTAACAGCGATGTCGCTTCTTTATGGCGACCTAGTTCGACACGCTAACATACGGCTCCATTCTTCTTTGCTCATTGCGCCTTTAGAAAGGTAAATATTGTGTTTCTGCATTGCACCTTTCGTGTATGAAAGCTTGATGAATGAGCCAATTTCAAACGGAAGAAAGCTACGCTGTAAAGTCACATCACAAGCAACGCCATTTAAACGTACATGACCGTTCGTGATTTCAAACGAGCTATCGCGAAGCTTCCACCACAACATTAGAATTTTTATTAATGGAGGAACACAAGTTATTAGCCCTATGGTTAGTAGCGATGAACGATCACCATCTAATATCCAATAGGCAAGACCTAATGCAATAACAATAAACAGCAACTCTGAAAATAAGTACTTAACAAAATTTAGTTGGATACGGTTATCCATGACACTCTCTCAATGGTGACCCTAAAGGCAGCTCCATTTCAACGAGCCCTTTCACTTCAGACAACTGAGTAAAACCTTTTGATTGATAAAGCTTAATGGCGGGGTTCTCACTGAACACGCGCAACATTAACTGAGCCGATGCTTGATTGTTCGCATGTTCAATAGCCAAATCGAGACACTTAGAGCCAAAACCTTGACCTTGACAGTCAGCTAATATCTGCAAGTCCCTAAGAAACGTTGTACCACTGGCGTAACTGAAACGAACGACACCAATACGGTTATCCCCCACATAAATTTCATAGTTATCCAGCTCATCCCAACTTCGTAAAAACTGGCTATGACCCCAAGCGATTCCACGAGCTTGATAGTAACTCGCCATATTCGTTTTAGTGATCGATTCAGCGAACTTAGGATCGGAACCTTTGACCAACCTTACTTCCATATTGTGTCCTTTGTTTTCAAATCACATCTGAATGCGGCATAGAAAAGTGCCACATATATTGAATCATTTTTAGGTACATTCTGGTTTCACTTCCTCCCATTGTGTATCCCATTCTTCGCCTAACAAATTAGAAAGCTTTTCACAGTCGTATAGATAGCGAAGACTATCTTTACAGTACGCAGTAAGTATTTCAGTTAACTGACCAGACGCTTTTTCGTTGTCTTTGAGTTTTCCGTACATCATCAAACCAGTCCTAAAGGTGTCTTGATCGAGGTCAGACGCTTGCTTCGATAACATCCCAAAGGAAATAGCGTTAATAGACAGGGCTAATGCAATCGCATCGCCTTCATCTCCCTCTAATTCACAAGCACTATAACGAGCTAACAAGTTCGATGTTTTAATTAATGGGGCAAGGTCTTTTGTATTTGCATATTTATAGGTTTCAAAACCTTGCCGCACCGCAGCTTTATGACTGTCTTCAATGCTCACAACATAGTCTGTCAAAACATGTAAGCTCGCATATGCACCTAGCCCGAAAGCCACAATGAACACGGCGATTAATCTGATCACTTATCTCTCCTAAAAGAACCTTGTGCTGGTTAATTTTAAACGGCGTCTTGTAGTAACAACCCTACTTGCCATCGACCTTTTCTAGAAACCAACTTCCTTGGCACGGCCCATTGGTTAAGTGCCATCGGCCGTCAAATCTACTGCCACTGCCACGTGCGGAAAAACGATAATCCCATTGGCGATGTTTAGCATATAAACGTAAGTCGCCGTTTTCCGTCACCCAACCCTCTAACGGTGTTCCATTGTAGGTAAGCCTTAGAGTAGCCTTACCCTCACGAATAGTTCCGGTGATGGTTGTGCGTTCACACATATTATTGCCAGTGGTGTTAATACGGCGGCCTAGCCACTCACCGTCGAAATCGATAGAAGGAACAAATTGGGGACTATCCGGAAGTTTAGGAAACGACTCGGAATTACTGGACCCGAACCACTGAAGCTCACGACCAACAAGGAAGAAGACAACAAAGCCGATTGATATCGCTATCACAAATCCCTTTTTCATTAGCCTCTTCCTAATCCGCTGACCTTAAGAAAAGAACCCTAACATAATGAAAAGTAATAACTTACCATCAGTTTAATTAACTTTGATATATTCCACAAATTGCATTCAAATGTTGAATATAGAGAAAGCGGCATCGTACAAAATACCGCGCATTGAGAATCAATTATGAGCAGTGCCGGAAGCTCTGCACAGAAAAACCCTAACCTTCCAAGGCATTGCGCCAATACTGAACGGTTTTATCCGACACCAACCCAGTCTCGGTCGCCGCTGATACTAAAAAGTCACATAACCGAGCCGCAACCTCTTCATTACCCAACAAGTACAAACTGCGAATGGCTCGCGTTAACCTTAGCTGGTTATGGTCATGATTCTTTAACCATACGTGATTAGCCGGGCTAAGTGGTAACGATGAAGATATTTCACTCCCGTTTCGCTGCATACCCCAAAACTCAAGCATCAGGTCAAGCACTTGTAGATGAGCTGTGCGGAGCGCTTCTGAATTAGCAAAAAGCACCTTATCTTCTTGAGTAACCAACGGGGCATGTTGATTAAACTTAGTCCCCTCATCTATTGGGAAGAACACTTGAATGTACTTATGGTCATGCTCCAACCAAAAATGATTGTAAGCCAATAACTGTTCTATATTTCGACCAAATTTATCCGGCGCTTCACCAGATATAAAGCGAGCAATCTCACTCATTTTAAAATCCTACTGACTATAAATCCCCACTTGTGGGCGAATGCATTATTACGCAGTAAGCCGTGAAAAGCCTAGTCCTTTACGTTGTAAGTACCGATTTGGCTTAGAACTCCACGTCCCACGCGTTAGGAATCACTTTTGAATAATTTCGACTTACTTTTCTAACAAACGACACGGGAACTCTGCGACACATTTTAGCTCTGCTGTATGTTCAGGGAATCGTTCCTGAAGAAAACACAATGCATCCGTTGGCGTTGGCGTTGGCGTATGAGTTTTAGACTAAAGCCAGCAACCAGTGTGTTAATAACTGAGTACCAAAACCTGAACGACTAAAAGAGGTAGGTAAAATAAGCAGCGAAAGATTACATCTTTCAAAGAAAAACCCTTCAGAAAGCGTCCTTCGGTGCATAGAATTTCAAGCGACTTACACTAGTGAATAATGTAAGTCGCTAACATAAGAGGCTAACGCAAGCGTCTCAACACAACCTGCTGGTCGAGCTCATTCTGATAGTCCGTGTAATCAAGCCCTTGATCAAATATGTACTCAGTGACAAGAGTACGAATGCACTCAACCAATGTGCTTGCTTGCCAAGGCTTTTCAAAGTAACGGTCGATGCCTGCTGCATTAATCGCATTGATGGTATCGGTATGAGTGGCCTGCCCCGTAAGAAGAATTTTCTTGGTATTCGGAAAGCGGCTGTCATGGAACACTTCAGTGAGTAACTCCACCCCCGTTTTCCCTGGCATCACATGATCAGACACGATGACGGTAATGTGTTCGCCTTCTGCGTCAAGTTCATCAATGAGATCAAGCACTTCTTGCGCTGATTCACAATCTTCAATATTCAGCCAACTCGCCAGCGGCTCTAAATCTTGTATCACTGCGCTCAGTACTTCTCTCTGGTCATCGACACAGATTAAATTAAGCTTCTCCATGTTCACCCTCTATTGGTAACTTGATTCTAAATACCGTTTTAGAAGCATCACTTTTCACAATAATACTTCCGCCATAACCTGCCACAATCCGCTTAACTACTGATAAACCCAAGCCCAATCCAAACGATAAACCACCTTTTTTAGTGGTGAAGTTGGGCTGAAATACCTTTCTACGAGTCGCCTCGTCTATCTCAGGGCCGTTATTCGCGATCGTAACTAATATCCTTTTCTTACTTAATCTGGTTTGAATCTCTATTGCGGCATCGTCTGAATTCGACATTGCATCACAAGCATTCTTTACAATGTTGACCCAAATCTGAACGAGCTCTGTTTTCGAGCCTTTAAAAGACGGTAAATCCGCAGGGCTCAATCGCACAGACACTCTACGTAACTCACTTTGTAGCAACGATAAGGCATGGTTAATGGAGTCGTTAATATCAACCGCTTCTTCGGTGTCGATATCAACTCTGCCAAGTTGTTTAACCGATTTTACGATGCCGACGGTGTGTCTAGATGCCAAACGCAAATCATGTAAATCACAGCCCATCTGCCAAAAACGAATCGCTTCTTCTGGTTTTTTCAGCCAATGCTTTGAAATAACGTCTGTTGCAGATAAAGCATCAATTGGAATCGCCTTTGCAAGAGAGCGAGCAATGTTTTTGTCTAAACCATATTTTCTTTCAAATTGTCGCCCACGTGTTCGTGCTTCTGACGACGACGTTTTCTGACCATGCATTAACCCAAAATCGAAAAATTGACTGGCTTCTGGATGCACTTCTTCAAGCAGATCCATGATGACCGTTTCAAGTCGACCAGATTTACTATTTACGACACCAATAGCGTTGTTAAGCTCATGAGCAATCCCTGCAGCCAATTGACCCAAGGTCGTCATTTGCTCAGCAGTATGTAACTTCTCTAGCGCTTTTTGTTTCGCTATCGCTTCTTGTGTTGCGCGGCGTTGACGACGCGACAACTCATTGACAATTACAGGTGTGAACTGTGCGGTAAGAGGACCAAATTTACGTTCATCTTCTGCAGGCGTGTCTTTATCGATCCACGCTAACTCAACATCGGTTTTAGCAACAACCGTTGAAGATGCTGTCCAATTACCTGAAAAGAAGCTATGAACGCCTATAAAAGCCCCACTACCCGCGCTAAATACTCGCACTTGCGGTGTATTCGCATCGGTATAAAACCCTTCCAGTTCTCCACTAAACACATAATATAAACGAGTGTTTAACGCTGATTGTTCAATAATGGTGTTACCGGCACAGCACGTCACCCGACGTTCTGTTTGGTTAAAATAGCGCTCGATCAGTGCTTCTAGCTTTTGTTGATACACGTATCGTTATCCTATGTGACCAATTGAATGTAGCACCCACACCATAACAAAACTCAGTAGCACACCAACCACACCCAAAATAATACCGATTCTGGCCATTTGATTACTTTGCACATGACCAGTGGCATGAGCCAACGCATTCGGTGGCGTACTGATTGGCAGCGACATACCTAATGAAGCGGCAAAAGTCACAACCAAAATTAACGTTAGCTCACCGCCTAATGGCGTGAGTGAAGCCATAGACGAACCTAATGCCGCCATAATTGGCATTAACAAGTTAGCCGTTGCGGTATGAGACATAAAGTTTGCCATTACCAAACACAAGAACGCCGCTCCGAACAACACCACATAGGGTGAGTAGCTATCAAACGGAATACTGTGTACCACGAGCTTTGCTAAGCCAGTTTTATCGAGCGCTAAACCAAGCGCAATACCACCTGATACAAGCCACAATACGTCCCAAGAAATTTTCTTCAGATCTTCTTTATTGATGATCCCTGTGAGTGAGAACACAGCGACAGGAATCAGAGCGACGGTGTAAGAGTTCATGCCATGGCTTGAACCCATTAACCAAAGAATGATGGTCAGCGCAAAAGTGACGTACACCGCAATGGCTTTAGGCGTTTTAAGGAATTTACCTTTGATGCTTAGCTCGATTTTCTTTTGGTCAGCTTTGTACATAAAGCCTATTAAAAACCACGCTAACGCCATCATAATCACAACAAACGGCACACCAAATGCCATCCATTCACCGAACGTAATGAGGTTATCGCCAACTAAATATTTAAGTGCGATAGCGTTCGGAGGGGTACCGATCGGGGTACCAATGCCACCGATGTTAGCGGCAACCGGGATACAAAGCGCAAACGCTACACGACCGGGGTCTTTCGGACCAAACACAGCCAGTACCGGCGTTAAAATAGAGAGCATCATTGCCGTTGTTGCCGTGTTAGACATAAACATCGAAAAGATACCAGTGATCAACATTAAGCCGAGCATCACAAACTTTGGGTCTTGTCCAAATGGCTTCAACAACACGCGAGCTAAGTTTACGTCTAATCGATATTTAGTGGCGGCCATCGCTAAGAAAAAACCGCCCAAAAACAGCATGATGATTGGGCTGGCGAATGTCGCCATGATGTCGCTGTATTTTAACAACTCACCAAAATGTTCCTGCCCATGCTCAAACCTTAAAAAGATCAGCCCTTTATCTGACAACATCAACAATTGCAGAACGATAATAACAACAGACGTCGCGTAGATCGGGATGGGCTCGAACACCCAGCACAATGCCGCTAATAAAAAGATCGCGATAACGCGTTGTTGAATAATCGTAAGGCCTTCAAATGGAAACGCTGATAGCGGCATTACGAGGATAATGAAAGGAATTAAAATAGGGATAATGTATTTAATATAGGGGCGCATAGCACAAAAACTCTTCCTGAGATAACAACTACTTAGAAATTAGATTTAAAGTTCTAATTTAGTCCGACAACGAATTATCGACCTCTTATCACTATCTCACTATCGGCTAGATCAATGATTACGTAATCGCGATACCCCCTTTTTCGTTTCTGTGCGCTACCTCTACGTTTGTATGTAATTTACTGGTGCAATTAAATTCCGAGAAACAAAAGGCAAACGTTCGCCTTTGCGTGGGAGATCCGTAATATGTGAGCCATATTTGACACCTGACTGGCTTTCAGAAGTAAAGAGCGTAGCTGCATTATCGAGTAGCTCTTTTTTTCAATTTGAGATCTGATTCGCGTGTAAGTTGTACTTCTGCGCTAACTAGACTGATAACGTTGCATAAGTTAAATGCAACGTCCTAATTAAACTCACTTTTCTAACAGACGACACTGATACTCGGCAATGTGCTTTAGCTCCGATGTATGTGCAGGGAATCGTTCGTGAAGAAAGCACAATGCATCCGCTAGCGTTATCTGGTGTAGATTCGACGTATACCCAAAAACCAATCGGTGGACATTGTCATAGAGCTCATCTGAATTACCTGAGCTTTGACACTGCGCCAAGATAGCTTGATCAATCTCATCGTCAGGATCTTCCAAGGGGCTACTAGCCTGTCGATAGAGATTAAAAAGCATTGCGTCATATTGCTCTTTCGACAGCTCTTCCTTACAACGCAATATCCACGTAAGCATAATGAGGTTATGCCCAAAGAAACCAAACTGTTTTAAGCATGCTTGTAATACCCTATTGAGCTCTACGACTTGGCTTATGTCAGTGCTTCGGTCGCCGTCAGAACGAGTCGATGTGACAAATTCAGTGAAGCGGTTAAGGAATGCTGGAACTTGAGACGGCTCTAACTCACGGTAAACACGGTTCAGCGCCAATAAGATAGTCACATTGTGGGAAAGATATTCACTGGTTTGAGAAGCCTGCGAAACGTAATGCGCGAAGATGTCTTGAAATCCCTTATTTTCATGCCACTGCATTAAAGCAGCATACGCCGCTGGGTATACCCCATTATCCAATATCCTTTGAATACGAAAATCCGTAAACTTTGGCGCTTGTAGCGTTGCAGAGTACTCGCCTAAAACTTCAATCTCAGTTTGGTCTATCAGCTCACTCGTTTTAAGCCGCACATTGTATGATTTAGTGAAATAACCATTCAGATAGTTCGCAGCCAAATAAGCTTTTAAAGAATGAGGTTGGTGGATGCTGGCACTGCTATAAAGTGCCTTTTCCAATAGTTGGTCGCTTGTCATGTTTCCTCCGTGAAACGTACCCCTTAACTCTATGCTGAGAGATGGCACCATGTGGGATGAAAATACAGCCAAAAACTAATCATTGACGCCATAGCGTTTGTTATGTAACTTCTTCCAAGTTGAACGATACTTGGTATTTCACTAACTTTACATTGCTTAAGGCTTTAGCACCAAACACCACCCTTTTGTCGAAATCTGAAGCGACAAGAATACCTCTTATATTTGATGTATTTGATGATTCCGAAAGACAGCCAATATAGCCTAACAGCTGCCCTAGCGCTGAATCCTTTGCTTTCCCTGCTTTCAGCTCAATAACGACCAATTGGTCGGTTTTATCTTTGGCAAGTATATCTATACGCCCAGCATCAAGTGCATACTCAATCCCACCCTCTACGACCGATAGACCGTCCTCGATATCTGAAATATTTCGAGCTAGGTAAGAATGAAGGTCTTTTTCTAAGGACAGGCTGGCATCTATTGACTCTTGAACGTCATTATCCTCATCAGTAGCCTCGACAGAGGTAAACCCCGGAACTTCAATCTCACCACGCTTAATTTTCGATTTATACCAAGCGTAATGCGTTTTCTGCCACTTACTTGTAGGGAAGTTTTCCAAAACTAGAGCTGTTAATTTCTCGAAAGAAGGAAAAGTGCCTTCTGTTGCACAGACATCAATTACCAGTTCCTTTATTGTTGAATACTCCATAACTTTCTCCTTGTTACATAACGCCCGCTTAAGTGGAGAGCAACGCAATGCGATGTTTCCGCACACCACCGTAAACACTAAAGTAAACGCATGTTAAAAATGCCACGCGTTGCAAATCCGCCTTAAAACGTTTGTATGGATAATAAGCACTCCAATCGGGTAATGTGAGACCCAGGCTTTAGCTGC
>NZ_JBGOOD010000081.1:0-15092 GCF_041439475.1 Vibrio sp. 1S139 | reverse complement strand
TTAACGGTTGCCGGTTTTCAAGACCGGTGCTTTCGACCACTCAGCCATCCCTCCAGTGACGCGTATAATATAAGGGTGGCTTTCGCTTGTAAATACCCTTATTAACTGACTGCTTTTTTTATGAACGCTTTTTGGTATTTTTGTTCTGAATGATTATTTATTGTTCGGTTTATTAAGAAGCCGACAAAATCTAATATTCAATAAGCCAAGTATTCCCAACTTTTGTTATACGTGAAGTGTTTCTGTGCTATTAAAAAAGAAAGTATCTAATTGGCTTGCAGGTAAAGTTATGAGGGGAGTGGCTTAGGCGCATGAACTTTTAGTTTAGAACGGTGAGATCGGAATTTAAAACTAGGTATAAAGTGAATGGGTTTGAAACTGGGACTGTAGAGAGTTTTGTTAGATGAGCTTTATATTTTAAAAAGCTTCAGATACAAAAAAGCCGCTGATTTCTCAGCGGCTTTCTTTAAAGTGGTGGAGGGATAGGGATTTGAACCCTAGAACCGCTATTAACGGTTGCCGGTTTTCAAGACCGGTGCTTTCGACCACTCAGCCATCCCTCCAGTGGCGTGAATAATATAAGGGGTGGAGGATCTTGTAAACCCTTAATTTTCATAATTTTCATAATTTTGTTTTGTTGCTTGTTTTCTAATCATTCACGGCAATAAAAAAGGGAAGCCATTGGCTTCCCTTTGCTGTTTGCTGATTATTTAGTCATTTTTTGTGTAGAAACGCTGTAGCTCTGTCAGGCCTTGCATCAACACAGGTAAGCGAGGGCTTACGTTTTTCAGGCGCTTGTAATTTTGGTCGTACAATTTGTAGTTACCAAATTTATCCAACACCGTTGTTTGCTGGTCAGTAACAAGAGCAAGTTCACGAGAGTCGCCCGCGAGAATCCACTTTCTGTTACGTTCATTAAACAGGCTGCGACCACTACTGAAATCTGTTGGGTTCGAAGATACACCCAATAGCTCTTGCATCAGTGTTACTGACACGTCTAGATGACTAGAACGGTGGGTGTATTCAGAAGCAGACTTGCCAGGCCAGCTGATAAACAGTGGTACTTGTAACTGATAACGACTGTAGTTGGAGTTTGCACCCCAGCTGTTGGTTTTGGTTTCGTTAAACTCAGTACCGTGGTTAGAGGTAATGATAACCACCGTGTTATCGGCAAGCTCTAAGCGTTCCAGTTCAGCGTAGATAGTTGCTAGCTGAGCATCGGCCGCTGTCGCCGACTTTTGATAGTCTGCTGCAAAACGCTCTGCTGTCGTTAGCGTAGAGTTCGACTCTGAACTTGAATCGTAGCTGGCGAAGTTATCCAGTGTGGTTAATTCAATAAAGTTAAACCAAGGGCGTTTAGCTTGCGGTGATTGAATCCAGTTAGACCAAGCTTTTATGGCACTCTGGTCATCATAAGTTGCTTGCTCTGGCATCACATCACGGCCTCGGAAGATGATATCCGAGTACAGTGCATCACTAAAGTTGTCGCCACTGAAAGCAGCGAACTTGTAATCGTGATTCTCTAAAACATCGAGCAATACTGCGCTTGACCCCTGAGCTTCAATGCTGCTTGCGTAGCTGCTCGGTAGGCCGTAGAACAAGCCAAAAATACCAAACATATCGTTACTTGAACTGTAGTGGTTGGTGAAGTTGATCGACTGTTGTGCGTAGGCATAGCTGTTTGGCATCGCTGTCGCATTAAGAGCGTCAGAGCGAAGGTTGTTCACACTCACCATCAGGATATTAAGATCATCACTGCGGCGGTTGTATTGAATTTTTTCTAGCGGGTAGCTAACTAGGTTTACATTCTCTTTGTTCGCTTCTAAACGCTCAAGGTACTCTTCACGGTCTAATAGGCCATGTTTTTCCATAAAGCTTTTCGCTGTCATTGGGTAAGACAGTGGGAAGTTCGCTTTCTGGCTAGTAATTGGGTTATAGAAGTACGCATCAGCCCACATGTAGGTCAAGTGGCTGCTGATGAAACACAAGAAGAAGACGGCAGTAATCGGACGGCCAATGTGTTTATGAGACAGTTTACGCTGCTTACGCCAAACCCACTCAGATAGACCGAGTTGCAGCAAGAAGATAAGCGGCATAACAATGAAGAGGTGCTGCAAATCAGACGTGAATGCAGATTCCTCTCCACTGAATAAAACCTCCCACACGACAGGCGTCAGGTGGAGGTTTATATTTTGATACGTTTGGGTATCAATCAGTAGGACAGTTAAACCTATGGTCGCGAAGATAACGGCAACCAAACGTAATAACTTCCTCGACGGAAGAATAAAAGTGAGCGGGAACAGCACTAATAGATAGAGCGCGAACACTAAAAAGCCAAAATGACCAACCCACGATGCAGCCAAATAGAATTGGCCTAGCAAGGTTTCTGGCCAAGCAGATTGAGTAATATAACGAGTACCAATCAACATCGCAGCAATGATGTTGAAAAATGCAAACCAGTGACCCCAACCAACCAGTCGAGATACACGATCGCTATATGAGTTTGCGCTGTCTACCATTTATAATTCTTTTATCCGTCAATCAAATTTAGTGAGACTTTTTATCTTCAAGAGAAGAAATTAAAGCCTCGGCAAATTTTTCAGCAATTCCTTTGCGTTGTGAAGCAGCAACATTCTGATTTAAGACATTGGTTGCGATATTTCCAGCGATCATCAGTGAAAGTTCTGGCGAAGCTTTGTGCTTAGTTAGTACAGCACCTACTTCAGCTAGGATTTTTTCAACTTGATCATCTGTGTATTTAGATATAATCGGCATAAGGACTCTAATAATGATAGTAAAAGCGGCTTATGATAACCTACTATGCACGACAACTGAAACCTGAACGGTAATATTTTCACTATGAGCCTTCACCTTTCCAACGTAATTTTACACCAGCTGAGCAAGAACGATCAGGATGAGCTGATTGTTAACTATCGTGCTGAATCTCTAGAAAACGATGCTTCATCTGAAAGCCTAGTTGCTGAACTTCACCGTGTTTTTAATTCAAAAGCAGGCAAAGGGTTTGGTTCTTTCAAATCTGACAGCGAATTCCAGCAGTGGTTGCATCAACTTCGTGCTGGTGAGACAAACTTTTACGATTTTTCTCAAAAGAGTGCGCAACGTCTAAAAGACGAACTATCAAAGTACCCATTCGCTGACGAAGGTATCTTGGTAATGGCTGAATATCAGTCACTTGCAACAGATTACCTTTTCATTGGTTTATTGCCTTCAAACCAAAGCCTAAAGGTAACTGAAGGGCTTGATATTAGTGCGACTGACTACCTTGATATCTCAAAAATGGATATCGCGGCTCGCCTAGACCTTTCTACTTATGAGACTGATAAAGAGTCAAACCGTTACTTAACTTATATTAAAGGACGTGTTGGCCGTAAAGTCGCGGATTTCTTCTTAGATTTCTTACAAGCTGAAGTCGGTTTGGATGCGAAACAGCAGAACCAAGTACTGATGCAAGCGGTAGAAGACTTCGTTTCTGACTCTAAATTAGAGAAAGAAGAAGCGATCAGCTACAAAAAGCAGGTTGCGGATTACTGTAACGAGCAGCTTAAAGCGGGCGATGAAGTACAAGTTCGTGAACTTTCTGGTGAGTTGCCAGCAAGCACAGATGGCACAAGCTTCTTTGACTATACTAGTGAGCAAGGCTACGAGTTAGAAGACAGCTTCCCAGCCGATCGCGCAACTATGCGTAAACTAACAAAATTTGTTGGTGCTGGTGGCGGTTTGAATGTTAGTTTTGATAGTCTGCTTCTAGGCGAACGTATCTTTTACGATCCGGAGACAGACACGCTAACGATTAAAGGCACTCCACCGAACTTACGTGACCAACTGACTCGCAATAAGTCATAGTCCGAAGTTAACGGATAAAAGCGGCAGCAGGACGTTGTCGCTTATTTTGTGCTTAATCTTTTAGCTACGGTCATGGCTTCAAGTTAACACGCACAAGGAATATAGATGGAACAATCAGTAGCAAAGCCCAAACGCTTTAAAAAACCAGCCACCTTTTTGGTTGTGCTCTTGGCTCTGTGGTTACTTCCTTCATTGGCTCTTCTTAATCTAAGCCGTTCCTACACCAATTCTCTAGCTCAAATCGAAGAGCTCGGTATTCGAGTCAACGAATTGAGGCAATCGCTTTATTTCTCAGAACCGCTTCGAGTCTCTCGTATCAATGATCTCGCACTCGATGCTCAGTTGGTTTATTCGATCCGACTGCAGATTGAATCTGATTTCCAACACGCCTTGTTTCGTCCTGATGTCAACCAACTGTTGTACGTAGCTGATCAGTTCTTAGAAAAGTTCGATGAGTTCATTCCAATAGAAAGCCAAGTTCAAGACATCGTTGATAACATTAAGATCTTGCGTGCTGATAAAGAGCTTTCCCCTCAGCTAAAACCGCTCCTCAACGAATTCGGTGTTGTGGTATTTGAAGCCATGTATTCTGAAAATCAAAGTTCGTCAGCGACTTATCGCGCCTTTGATTCCATTCTAGAAAAATCTTATTCCTTAGAAAACGAAGAACAAGATGCACTCCAACAACTACTGGCTGATGCGTCAGCATTGTTGAGTGATTACGTTCAGCTTAACTATTTGGTTGATAAGATTAAGAAAAACTCAGTAAATGAACAGATCATAAAACTCGAAGCTGAGTTCCATGATCGTCAATTCAACCTATTGTTGGTGATGCTAGGCTTAAGCTTGGTGGCGATGAGCGGGATAGTGTTTTGGGGCGTTAGGTCCACAAAAACGATGAAAGAAGCAGACCAAGAACTCAGCTCTGAACTAGAAATTAATTCAAGTAAGGAAGACGCTTCTTATAGCGATGTTGTTTCCTCAGCAGTGAAACAAGCAGATAGTGACGCTTATGTATCCGAGAACAGGCCAACGCGCCAGTCTTCCGACTCTCAACCTCCGCAGAGCGTTAACGTTACAAGCCAACCCGTTGTACCGCAATACTCTATTCAGCAAGTCCCTGAACAGGCGCCAGTAGTAGAGAAACACGTTGCCAGTGTCACAGATTCAAAGCCTGCGATTGATATCGAAGACATGTTAGAAACGCTCGATGGTGATGCTGAGTCTGTCGAACTCTTGCTTGGTGTGTTTGTACAAGACCACGCAGGTGACTACGAGAAGTTTAAGTCTTTGTTGACCAAAGATGAAACCTCCGCGGCTCGCATTGTACATAGCTTAAAAGGCGTGGCTGGCAGTATTAAAGCGTCTCGGTTAGCCATCATTGCCGCAACCATTGAAATGACAATGAAGCAGTCCAGAGCGATCAGTGAACATGATTTAGCTGAACTAGAGCAGGCTATAAAAGCCTCTGTGGATTCTGCTCATGAATATTTAGACAGTCAGCGTTAACTTTTACAGGGTTTTTGACAATACTCTGACGAAGCGCTCATACAATCCGCGCCCTTAGTCTTTTTCAGAGGTTTATATGTTACGAGTTTCGAGTCGAAGTTGGATGGTGTTGGTGCTTAGCATTGTGCTAAGTGGTTGTTCTCTCTTAGAAGTTAAGTTAGATAGTCAAACGACGCCTCTTACTCAACAAGAGTTAAATGCTCGGATCATGACGCGTGAATACGCTAAGATGTTTTTTACACGAGTAGAAGACTCGGCCGACCTCATCGCGCAATCTTACCTTGCTGATGACACCTTACATCAATCTTATGTGTTGCTTTGGAAGATCCATGCAGAGCAGGGCTTACAACAAGCGGCTTACCAAACTTCTCCAATGTCTGCGTTAATTGACTCGTGGGTTTTCACTGCCCAAATGAATCAGTTTTATAGCCAAGGCGACGGCGCGGATCTGTTCGTGACGGATGATGCGGTAGATACTGCTCGTTTTCTTGACCAAGAAGCCGAGAAACTGGCAAAGGGTGTATTGAGCTCCAGTGATTTCAAAAGCAGCAAAGCGTTCGTTGCTCAGTTTGCTGCTAGCCACCCATTTAAAGACCTCACATTCAGAAGCACACCAGCTTACCGTGAATGGCTAAGTTACCTTGGTAAAGACGAATCGCAAATCGTTCAGAGCTTAGGCACCATGCCAGAAGCCATGAGTGACGCATCTGATCGTTTAAGCCTTATGGCTGACCAGACACCAAAACTGATGTCGTGGAAGGCGGAGTTGGTTGCATTGAATAGCTCACTAACGGGTGAAGACCTATCGATGACGCTGGAAAGCCTTCGTCAAACATCAGCAAGCATGCAAGACTTCATTGAGAACAATCCGGAGTACATGCAAACACTGGCTTCTATTATGTCGACAGAAATGCAACCATTGCTCAACGACCTCAGTGATAAAACCGACCAAAAATTAGCGATGCTGAGTGATGAACGTGTGGCATTAGAAAAAATGGTGACACGTGAGAGAGAAGCTCTAGTAGAGATGATTGCGAAAGAGCGCATCGAGATTGCCGGCATTGTGACTTCAGAAAGAGAACTGTTCACGCAAGACCTTGATCGCGTCTCTCAAGAGGTGGTGGTACTGGCGATTGATAAGCTAATGGAGTTAATCAAAGGTGTGATTATCTACTTTATCCTGTTTATCTTAGTAGTGTTCTTTGCACCGTTAGGCATCGGTTACTGGTTGGGTAAACGAACCGCCAATAAATAGATAAATAAGTAAATCAGCAGATCAAAAAAGAGCGCTCTAGGGCGCTCTTTTTGCATTTATCCATTAACGTTTTGAGTTACGTTCGAAAGCGTTAGCTCCTGAACTTAAGCTTGTTGCTTGCTTAACTCGGTCGCTTCTTCAGCTTCAAACGCTGGTGCTGTTGGTTCACACTTATCAACGAACCAACCCATGTAAGATGTCACGATAGTCACGATGATACAGATGAAGCTTAACCACATGAAGGGTGCGTAAGACAGCGTCGCAACACCAAGAATACTCGCCATGTAGATACCGTTATCACTCCAGGGAACCATACCCGACGTTAGCGTGCCACCAAACTCAGCATTACGAGATAGGTTCTTACGCTTGTAGCCTAAACGGTCGTAGTTTTTCGCACAGATTTTTGGCGTAAGGATTAACGATACGTACATTGCAGAACCGAACACGTTACCCATGAAGGCCGTACCAATTGTGCTCGTCGCTAGTGAGCCTGCGCTGTTTACGCGGCGCTCAAACACCTTAGCGATTGTTTCTAGTACGCCCACTTTATCCAGTAAGCCACCGAAACCTAGACCAAATACGATAACCGCAACTGAACCTAGCATTGAAGACATGCCGCCACGGTTAAGAATCGAATCAATAAACTCTACGCCAGATGAGATTGAGAACGGTGCCCAAGCAGTGTTGAATGCCGTTAGGAAGTCGATATCTTGGATCATGACTGCCCAGATAATACCCAGCAGAGAACCAAAACTGATGACCGGGAATGAAGGCATACGGAAAGCCAACAGACCAAGCACGATAAGTACCGGAACGAATGAGTAAGGCGTGATGTAGAACTGAACTTCCATTGCTTTGATTACAGAGTCTACTTGGCTCATGTCAACGTTGCCCGCGTAGTGGAAACCAAACGCAGTAAACATGATGCCTGTAATCACGTAGCTGATTAACGCAACTGGAAGCATGCCCTTGATGTGTTCAACCACTTCAACACCAGACATTGAAGAAGCCAGAATCACTGAATCAGAAAGAGGAGACATCTTGTCACCGAAGTAACAGCCTGACAGCACGGCACCTGCAGTAATCGGTGCTGGAACACCTAGGCCTTGGCCGATACCCATCATCGCGATACCTGCTGTACCCGCAGCACCCCAAGAAGTACCGGTCGCCAATGCAGTTAGAGAACAGATGATCATGGTCGCTAAAAGGAAGATAGAAGGGTGGATAGCTTTCAGACCATAGTAAATGATAGTAGGTACGATCCCGCCTGAGATCCAAGTACCAACAAGAGCGCCAACGGCTAAAAGTATTAAAACCGCGCCTAAGCCATTGGATATTCCTTTGAGTGCTGCTTTTTCTAAGTCTTTGTATTGGTGTCCAAGACGAATACCAAGAACCATGATAATGAACCAGCCAATATACAAGGCAAGTTGAATTGGAAGGTCAAGCTTTGCAGTAAAGGAAAAAGCAAGGGATAGAAATAGTCCTAACGCGATGAATACCTGCAATAGGTTCGGTAGGCGAGTTTTACTCTGCTTCATAAAAGCCTCTTGTGATTTCGAGCATTTATAGTGCTTCGTTATAGTGTGTGGTGGAAAACGGACACTACAGTAATTAGTTTATTATATCGAAAAAATACGCCCAAGTTGTGATATTTGACTGTTAACTCAATCAATTGTGGTTTCATAATCTAAATTTTTGTTACATTCATGATTGTTACATGTTGAAATCTGTCGCACGTTGTTTTCGTTTTGTAAAATAAAACTCTGATTAACCTTGGTTTAAAAGAGGGATTTACTGTTTGTGATGAGCGTCGATTGAATCGACTTTGGCGATGTAAATGTTTGAATTTGACGATAATGGACGCTTAATCAATGAGGTGGAGATGGAATGTCGATACAGAGATAACTGCACGATTCATTACGTTCACTTAAAAGAAACGAAAAAGTTACACTTTTTGACAAAAAGCACTTGAGTTCTGTTTCTGAAAAACTTATAGATGGGGGAGAGCAATTTTTAATTTATACATGGAGAGTGAGCGATGAGAGTAGGTCTAGTTGGTTGGCGCGGTATGGTTGGTTCTGTACTGATGCAACGTATGGTTGAAGAGAAAGACTTCGACTTGATTGAGCCTGTTTATTACAGCACATCTCAGATTGGTATTCCTGCCCATGTTTTAGGTGGTAAAGATGCGGGTCTACTTCAAGACGCTTTTGATATTGATAGCCTAAAACAGCTTGATGCTGTGATTACCTGTCAAGGCGGCGATTACACATCAAAAGTATACCCAGCACTGCGTCAAGCAGGTTGGAAAGGTTACTGGATTGATGCAGCATCTACTCTGCGTATGGATGCTGATTCAATCATCACTCTTGATCCTGTTAACTTGGCTCAAATCCAGCAAGGCATTCACAGCGGCACCAACACGTTCGTTGGCGGTAACTGTACTGTGAGCTTAATGCTTATGGCTCTAGGTGGTCTGTACGAGAAAGGCATGGTTGAGTGGATGAGTGCCATGACTTACCAAGCAGCTTCTGGTGCGGGTGCTAAGAACATGCGTGAGCTGATCTCACAAATGGGTGTGATCAACGACAGCGTAAGTTCTGAGTTAGCAAACCCTTCAAGCTCAATTCTTGATATCGATAAGAAAGTGGCTGATACGATTCGTTCATCTTCATTCCCAACAGACCAATTTGGTGCTCCGCTTGCAGGCTCACTGATTCCTTGGATCGATGTGAAGCGTGAAAACGGTCAGAGTAAAGAAGAGTGGAAAGCCGGTGTTGAAGCGAACAAGATTCTTGGTCTAGATGGTCAGCCAATCCCAATTGATGGTACTTGTGTACGAATCGGTGCAATGCGTTGTCACGCTCAAGCACTAACGATCAAGCTTAAGCAAGACGTGCCAATGGACGAGATCGAAGAGATCATCGCAACGCACAATGATTGGGTTAAAGTGATTCCTAACGACCGCGACATCACGGCACAGGAGCTAACACCAGCGAAAGTAACAGGCACAATGTCTGTACCTGTCGGTCGTCTGCGTAAGATGTCGATGGGTAACGACTTCCTAAACGCCTTCACGGTTGGTGACCAACTACTTTGGGGTGCTGCAGAACCACTACGTCGTACTCTACGCATTATCCTTGCTGAGAAATCGTAATAGGCAAGATTGCTTAAATTCTATTAGCTGATAAACCGAAAGGGTTGACGACAAACGTCAACCCTTTTTAGTTTATTGCTACCTCGTTATTCGGCCCTCGAAACTGCCCTTAAATCTCTTCGCATCTCGCTACTCGAATCTCGTGTCTGCTTTTATTTCTCGTCGGTGACGACACGCTTGTCTGGATCCGCTAATTCGCTAGCACAGTGCTTGCAATACATGGCGTCTGAATCATGACCCGCTCGGTTACAATTCGGGCACTTAACCAACTCTTTGTGCGAGTTCATCTCATTACTGAGTTCTGCAGTAATGATCCCGGTTGGCACTGCTAAGATAGAGTAACCCAATAGCATGGTCAGTGATGCTATGGCTTTACCAAGCGCGGTCTGCGGCACCATGTCACCATAACCTACCGTAGTGATAGTCACGATGGCCCAATAGATACTGTGAGGAATACTGGTGAAGCCATTGTCAGGACCTTCAATAACAAAGATCAAGGCGCCAAAGATAACCACCAAGATGCCGACGGTGCTAAAGAAGATCAGTATCTTTCGTCGTGCCATTAATAGTGAGCGCAACAGAATATTCGAATCTTGCAGGTAGCGAACCAGCTTTAGAATTCGGAAGATACGCATCACACGCAGCAGTCTCACCACACCCATAAATGAAGCGCCTGGGAAGATGATTGCTAGGTAGGTCGGAAGAATCGCCAATAGGTCAACGACACCATAAAAACTGGTGGCGTAAGATTTTGGCTTTGGGGAGCAATAGAGCCTTAACAAATACTCAAGAGTGAAGAGTGCAGTGAAGGTGTATTCGATATAACGCAGCTGTTGTGACCATTCGGTCATCACATTAGGGATGGATTCTAAGATCAGAACCAACAGCGAAGCCAAGATTGCAACGATCAGAGTTATATCAAATGCACGTCCGGCTGGCGTGTGAGTACCAAAGATAATGACGTACAAATGATGCTTGAGTGGCTTGCGTGACATAAGGAGAGGTTCGTCTTCTGTTAAATGCATTAACAGTCATTATACAAGCTTCATAATAACGAGGCGAGTGAAAGCCCAATTGCTTTACTCGCCTCATCTATATTTCAATATTGTTGCCCTTTATAGAGCAACCGAAATGTTGTTAAACGTTATGCCAAGCCTGGGAACAGATTACGTAGGCCATTGGCGATGAACTCGATGCCCAATGCGCCAAGAATCAGACCCATGATACGAGTGATCACGTTGATACCCGTTTGACCTAAAAAGCGAACGATAACCGGCGCTGAACGGAACAAAAGCCAAGAGCACGTTGCGAATGCGATGATGCTAATGCCGATGCCGACCGTATCAATAGCAGCAGGGTAGCGAGAACCATAAACAATGGTCGAGCTGATTGCACCTGGGCCTGCCATTAGCGGCATAGCAAGTGGAACAACGCCGATCTGCTCTTTGCTGATGTATTCAGACTTCTCTTGTTTGTTCTGCTTATCTTCACCGAGCTTACCGCTCATCATCGAAAATGCGATGCTCAATAACAGTAAGCCACCAGCAACGCGGAATGAATCCAACGAGATGCTAAACATATCAAGAAGCATTTGCCCTGCAACAAGTGACATAATCAAGATCACGGCAACAGCAATATTTGCTTGTAAGGCTGTCCTGTTCCTCTCTTCTGGCGGCATATGAGCAGTAAGAGAAACAAAAACAGGCATGATGCCGATTGGGTTTACGGCAGCAACAAGCCCAAGGAAGAATTGCATAAAAATTGCGAGTTCTAAGCCTTGCATGAGAGCGATCTCCAGTTAGCGTACTTAAGGTTGAAGGGTTGATCTGTGAATAGTTTAGGCGCGTAATGTAAGGGACAAACTCAATTTACGCGAATGAAAAAAACTAACTTGAAATGGGTGATTCTTTTTAGAAAAACTAATTGAATCTCACTTTTGTTTTAAGCCTGTTGCAAGCTAGTTGGTAGTGTTTCATTTTGTAATTTATTATTGAGTAACTGTTAACCGACGCACGAAATTAATAAAAATTATGTCAGAATCTAGCCCGTACAACGCTATGGATATACTCTCAGTAGCACGAATATAGCTGTATACATGTAATTTAACGGACTAAAAATGAAACTTTTTTACAGTTTATTACGCTATGTAGAAAAAAGTTGTCTGTTTGCTTGTTTTTTGCGCGAACGAAAAGTGTGAGTTTAATCTATATAAATCATGCTCTTAAGTTCATTTTTGCGATTGCCTTACTACTTTCTGGTTAATTCTTTTTGGGTAACTGATCTGGGTCAATTTTTTTCACACAGTGAAATAATATACTCAGCCCTGAAAGCAATTTACTAAGAACGCTGGTGTTTAAGGTTAACGGCAAGCAGCGAATTTAATAAAAAGTTTTTAATATTTATTATTTTAGGAGATCCACCATGCCTGTAACTAACTTAGCGGAACTTGATGCTCTAGTAGCTCGCGTTAAAGCAGCACAAGAAGAGTTTGCAACATTCTCTCAAGAGAAAGTAGACGCAATCTTCCGCGCAGCTTCTCTTGCTGCTAACCACGCTCGTATTCCACTTGCTCAACAAGCAGTTGCTGAATCTGGAATGGGTATTGTTGAAGATAAGGTTATCAAAAACCACTTTGCATCTGAATTTATCTACAACAAATACAAAGACGAAAAAACATGTGGCATCTTAGAAGAAGATGACAACCTAGGCACAATGACTATCGCTGAGCCTGTAGGTATCATCTGTGGTATCGTTCCAACAACGAACCCAACTTCTACAGCAATCTTCAAATCTCTAATTTCTCTTAAGACACGTAACGGCATCATCTTCTCGCCACACCCACGTGCAAAGAACTCAACTAACGACGCAGCGAAACTAGTTCTAGACGCAGCTGTTGCAGCGGGTGCTCCACGAGACATCATCGGTTGGATCGACCAACCATCTGTAGAGCTTTCTAACGCGCTTATGAAGCACGACGGTATCGCACTTATCCTTGCTACTGGTGGTCCAGGCATGGTTAAAGCAGCATACTCTTCTGGTAAGCCTGCTATCGGTGTTGGTGCTGGTAACGTTCCTGTCGTTATCGATGAAACAGCTGACATCAAACGTGCTGTAGCATCTATCCTTATGTCTAAAACTTTCGATAACGGCGTAGTATGTGCTTCTGAGCAAGCTGCAATCGTAGTTAGCGAAGTATATGACGAAGTTAAAGAGCGTTTCGCTTCTCACAAAGCTCACGTTCTATCTAAAGCTGACGCTGATAAAGTACGTAAAGTTCTGCTTATCGACGGCAACCTAAACGCTAAAATCGTAGGTCAACCTGCTCCAGCAATCGCTGAAATGGCTGGTGTTAAAGTTCCTGCTGATACAAAAGTACTTGTAGGTGAAGGTCTTGGTAAAGTTTCTTACGATGACGAATTCGCTCACGAGAAACTATCTCCAACTCTAGGTCTATTCCGCGCAGATGACTTCGAAGACGCAGTTGCTCAAGCGGTAACTATGGTTGAAATCGGTGGTATCGGTCACACATCTGGTCTTTACACTAACCAAGATACTAACGCAGACCGCATCCGTTACTTCGGTGATAAGATGAAGACTGCTCGTATCCTAATCAACATCCCGACTACTCACGGTGGTATCGGTGACCTGTACAACTTCAACGTTGCACCTTCTCTAACTCTAGGTTGTGGTTCATGGGGTGGTAACTCTATCTCTGAGAACGTAGGTCCTAAGCACCTTATCAACAAGAAAACTGTAGCGAAGCGAGCTGAAAACATGTTGTGGCACAAACTACCTAAGTCTATCTACTTCCGTCGTGGTAGCCTTCCAATCGCAATGAGCGACCTAGAAGGTAAGAAACGCGCATTCCTAGTAACTGACCGTTTCCTATTCAACAACGGTTACGCAGATGACGTAGTTAGCTTGCTTAAAGCACAAGGCATCGAAGTTCAAACTTTCTTCGACGTAGAAGCGGATCCAACGCTATCTGTTGTTGAGAAAGGCGCTGAAGCAATGAAGAGCTTCCAACCTGACGTAATCCTTGCTCTAGGTGGCGGTTCTCCAATGGATGCTGCTAAGATCATGTGGGTTATGTACGAGCACCCAGAAACTCACTTCGAAGAACTAGCAATGCGCTTTATGGACATCCGTAAACGTATCTACAAGTTCCCTAAAATGGGTCAAAAAGCTGAGCTTGTATGTATCACTACAACTTCAGGTACAGGTTCAGAGGTTACTCCATTCGCTGTTGTTACTGACGACAAGACTGGTGCTAAATACCCACTAGCTGATTACGAAATCACGCCAAACATGGCTATCGTTGATGCGAACCTAGTAATGAACATGCCTAAGTCTCTAACAGCGTTCGGTGGTTACGATGCAGTAACTCACGCTCTTGAAGCTTACGTATCTGTTCTAGCGAACGAGTACTCAGACGGTCAAGCTCTTCAAGCTCTTAAGATGCTTAAAGAATACCTACCATCAAGCTACAAAAATGGTGCGGCTGACCCAATAGCTCGTGAGAAAGTACACAACGCAGCAACTATCGCTGGTGTAGCATTTGCGAACGCATTCCTAGGTGTGTGTCACTCAATGGCTCACAAAATTGGTGCTGAGTTCCACCTACCACACGGTCTTGCTAACGCACTACTTATCTCAAACGTTGTACGTTACAACGCGAACGATAACCCAACTAAGCAGACTGCATTCTCTCAGTACGACCGTCCACAAGCACGTCGTCGTTACGCTGAAGTTGCTGACCACCTAGGCCTAAGCCAAGCTGGTGACCGTACAGCTCAGAAGATTGAACGTCTACTGACTTGGTTAGAAGAGCTTAAAGTTGACCTAGACATCCCACTATCTATCCAAGCTGCGGGTGTTAACGAGTCTGACTTCATCGCTAAACTAGACGAGCTAGCTGTTGAAGCGTTCGATGACCAGTGTACAGGTGCTAACCCACGTTACCCTCTAATCACTGAGCTAAAAGAAGTTCTAACAACTTCTTACTTCGGCCAACCATACGTTGAAGGCGAAACTTTCGAAGGTACTACAGTTATCCTTAAGAAAGCAGACCAAAAGCCAGCTGAAGCGAAAGCGCCAAAAGCTAAAAAAGAAAAAGCTAACGCATAATAAGTAAGCATTAGTTTTGAGATAAGTTTTCGCTAGCACGATACTTATCTATCGGGAAAAGATGAAAGCCCCAGTCGAGAGACTGGGGCTTTTTTTATGTTTGGTTCGTTTGTAAAACGGATTGATACCAATCCGGAAAATTAACTGATCAGGTCAATCCAATCTCTTGTACACATT
>NZ_JBGOOD010000080.1:0-15171 GCF_041439475.1 Vibrio sp. 1S139 | reverse complement strand
AGACTCATCAACAGGCTACTGCATGATCTCCATACACCACATTTGACAATAGCTCATTTGGATCTTGTTAATGGTATAGCCGAAAGCAGTGAGGGATTTGTCTGGCGTCTTAAAGACGAATCTGGTGATGCGACCAATATAAAAGCGTTCGATGATCCGAATATGATCGTCAATATGTCGGTGTGGGATTCAGTAGACTCGTTAAAGAACTTCATGTTTAGAACTCACCATCGCGACTTCATGCGAAGAAAAAACGAATGGTTTCATCGTTTAACTGAAGATACGTATGTTCTTTGGTGGGTTGATGATGAACATATTCCGAGCCTTGATGAAGCCATCGAGCGGTTAGAGCATCTAAGAGAAGTGGGTGATTCGCCTTATGCATTTACATTCAAAACCAATTTTACTGAGTCAGAAGCTCCTAGATGAAGCACTTGCAATGTCTACACCTCGGTAATACGTTATATAGCTAATGTATTTTCGCAAACAAATAAGGGGGACACTGTGAGCACTTTGCCAGATGAAAACCAGAAACGATTTAAGTAAGAAGATGGATTTGGGAAGAACGCTGAATGTACTAGGGCATTTAAGTGTTGGCTTGTCGAATCAATTGAACGAGGGTGAAACCTGTTACGTCGACTATCAAGATATGGATGACGGCACTCACCCTAATTTGTCTCACTATCCTTTCATTGTTTTGAAAGCCGACAATTCAAACAAGCTTCGAAAAGTACGTGAAGAGGCTATTAGCCGTGGTATCAAATTTACCGATTTCACGAGTACGATGATCGAAGGTGGCTCCATCGAGCAACAGCAAAGAACTAAGCAAACCAAAGAAGCAGACTTAGAGTATCTCGGAGTATGCTTATTTGGTGACACTGAAACCCTGCGTGAATTTACAAAGAAGTTTAGCTTGTATAAGTAACTCACTTTAGTGGTTTAGCTATCTGCTAGTAAGTGCATCGAACATGTTACATAAGCCGTTAATCTATAGATAGGAAGTCAATGGAATACCAATTAGATATTGAACCTTCCGATGACGACATTAATGAAGTCCGAGGCGGGTTAATCAAACACAACACACCGTTTCTGGAAGGGATCCCCAAGTCTCAAGTTGCGTACTACGCGATGGAAGAAGGTAACAAAGTCGGTGGCATTATCGCTGACCTTTGGGGAAGCTGGTTACTGATTAAGTTCCTCTGGGTTGACGATTCGATGAGAGGAAAGCAAGTCGGCAGTGAGCTGCTTGAGCGTATTGAAGAGTATGCGAAGTCTCAAGGTTGTACGTCGTCATTGGTCGATACATTAAGTTTCCAAGCTAAGCCTTTCTATGAGAAACGAGGGTATGAATGCCAGATGGTGTTAGAAAATTACCCTGTAGATTCCTCGCTATCGTTTCTCACCAAGTCGCTCGTCAAAAAGTAGCGTATTAAGCGCCCGTTTATACAAGGAGAGTAGATTGGTCAACATTCGGGAAATGGCAATTTCAGACTACGACTCAGTGATCGCGTTGTGGTGCCAGACAGAAGGCATGAGTATTCGCGATGCCGATTCGAAAGAAAGCATTGCGAGCTATTTAGATCGTAACCCCGGTCTAAGTTTTGTGGCTGAAAGCAACAACGAGATCATTGGCGCTGTGTTGGTCGGTACGGATGGACGTCGTGGGTATTTACAACATTTAGCTGTCTCGGCCAACTTCAGAGGGCAAAAGTTAGGTTGTAAGCTTGTCGCAGAGGCGGTCAACGCCCTTGCAGGGTTAGGTATCCCGAAGACCCACTTGTTTGTCTATAACGACAACATCAATGCTCAACAGTTTTACGAAAAATTGGGCTGGTTTCCTCGAGATGAAGTTCGAATGTACTCGTTTAATAGCTCGGATAATAGTAACGTTTAGCCTTAAAGGTTCGCGCTGGCTGAGCTTGAATTTGTAACAGATTCGCGTGCATCTTCCCAATATCAAAACAATCCTTGGAGTATTTAGAAATGTTGTTTTCTAGTCTGTCTAAACCATTGGTTCATGGCTCCGAGTTATGTTCTGAACTGGTCAATTTCTTAACCGAGCATAAGAGTGATTTCGAAGAAAAGTTAATCCCTGATCTGTCATACATCGATGATATGGCACATGTGGTGAACGGCATTAAAATCAAAGACGTTCTACACATCAATGCGAATCAATATCGAGTTCAATATTCGTTTGATTGGGAGTTGTTTCTAGGTTGTTCAGATAGGAACGAAACTGGTGTAGAGAATGGAAGTGTTCTATTCACGCTTGAGGACGATAACGTTCTTAATATCAACTTCCCAAACTACGGTTCTCGAGACACTAGCGATGAGCTCTAGTCGGTTCAGACTAACTTGTTTTATCCTGAATAATCGGTAACAACGAAGAAGAGGTAAATTTGAGTCCAATCGCTATCCTTGTCCATGTCCCAAATATTGAAGAAGGGCTGAACTGGTACCAGAAAGCATTTCCACATGCCGTTGCCATTTATCATCCAGATTCTGATTTTACAGTTTTGGATCTTAACGGGTTCTCTATTGAAGTTGTGCAAGCCGACAGTAAAGTTAATGCAGGTAAAAAAGGAACAGTACTGTATTGGTCAGTCGACAGCGTTGAAGAATCTCTTGTTTATTTTCAGTCAATTGGAGCAACGTTATATCGTGGTCCAATGGCCATAGAAGGTGGGCTAATCATGTGCCAAGTAGAGGACCCATTTGGTAACCTAATTGGCTTACGAGGTTAGAACTTCTCCCGCCTCTCAATAAGGGACTATGTGGTTTGTATAAAAAGGAACAACAATGATAACTATCGAAAGGCTTGAAGAATCACATGTGGCGTTAGTTCAGGCCATCCAACTCGCCGATGAACAGGTCAAGTTCGCTGGCACAGCTGCAGAGTTTTTATTAGACGGCAGTGAAACCACGCACTTGCACGTGATTAAGTCTGATAACGAAGTTGTGGGTTTCTTTAAGCTGGATATCGCTTACGCAGAGCACTACGAATTCTGCCCTGAAGGAAGCATTGGCTTGAGAGCTTTTGTGCTTGATAAAAACCAGCAAGGTAAAGGTTTAGGAACAGGCACGGTGAAGGCTTTGTTTCCGTATTTAAAAGCGAATTACTCAGCGTATGAGTCGATTTACTTAACTGTGAATTGCAAAAATCCGGCAGCATTCAACTGTTATAAGAAAGGCGGCTTCGAAGATATCAATCAACAGTATTTAGGTGGCGCAGCAGGCCCGCAATTTATCATGCGCGGTCGAATTGCTTAGTAATAAATTATTGATGAGAAACACCTGCACAGCTGTATGCAGGTTGAGAGTCTTAAAGAACACGAGAAGGAAATTTGATGAAGGTTCAATATCTTGAAGTGGTTACCCCAGAGGTCGATGTCGTTTGTGCAACATACGCTCAGCTCTACAACGTGAAATTCAGTGGTGCAGATGTGAACCTTGGTGGGGCGCGCACTGCAAAGCTATCTAATGGCGGGGTAATTGGCATTCGAGCACCGCTTCGTGAAACTGAAGAACCAACTGTTCGTCATTACACGTTGGTTGAGGATATTCAGTCTGCAGTAACTGCAGCCGAGAAACCAGGCGCCGAAGTTGCGGTGCCGCCAATGGAGTTACCACGTCACGGGATGTGTGCCATTGTCATTCAAGGTGGCGTCGAGCTCGGATTCTGGCAGTTATAAATGATGTATACCTTTTAGATTGTGACGGACGAGATACTACGATTTATGATGCGACACCTAGTGTCTTTACCTGCTTCATGGCATCATTCCACGCAGCTAAAACCCCAACAAGGTATGTTATGAAACAGAATATTGTCCACATTGCACTCGTGGTAAAAGACTACGATGAAGCGCTTGATTTCTATGTAAACAAGCTTAAGTTTGATCTCATCGAAGACACGTATCTGCCAGAAGAAGATAAGCGCTGGGTTGTTGTTGCTCCACCAAATTCAACCGGTGTGAGCCTGTTACTTGCTAGAGCTTCTAAGCCAGAGCAACTCGATTTCATCGGCAACCAAGCTGGTGGACGCGTATTCCTATTCTTAAACACCGATGACTTCTGGCGTGATTACGAACGTATGACGTCTTTGGGCATTAACTTTGTCCGAGAGCCTAAAGAGCAAGGCTACGGCACCGTTGCTGTGTTTGAAGATCTTTACGGTAACTTGTGGGATCTGCTTCAGTTAAACCCTGAACACCCTATGGCTAACAGGTAGATAAGCTTAGCCCACAACCATCGGGTGTTGCGTATTACAAAATGTCGGTTCATTGGGAGTAACGCTTCTCTTTCGTTAGGTTAACCCTCCGCACCGCTAAATCATCAACTTAAGTTAAGGAAGCTCATCGTGGAAGAAATCAAAGGCATTCTGCAATTCATGGTCGAGATTGAACAATTAAAGGATGTTCATCGACAGACAAAACCGGTTGGATTGGATCGATATGAAAACTCCGCTGAGCACAGTTGGCACGTCTGTTTGAGCGCTCTTATGTTGAAAGACTATGCCAATGAACAAATCGATATTACGCGAGTGATGAAGATGCTACTGATACATGACCTTGGGGAAATCGATGCCGGAGATACCATCATTTATGCCAGTGAAACCGCAGAAAACAAGCTCAAAGAGAGAAACTGCGTTGAGCGCTTGCTGAAATCATTACCGAGCCATTCAAGAAGCGAGTATTTGGATTTATGGCTTGAGTTCGAAGCAGGTGAGTCACCAGAAGCCAGATTTGGTAAGGCGATCGATAGAGTGCCGCCTTTGCTTCATAACATCCATGGTGGTGGTCACAGCTGGAAGAAGCACAACGTATCTAAAGACAAAGTACTGACCTTCAATGGCGAGCGTATTTCTAAAGGCAGTCGTGCTCTATGGAAAGAACTAGAAGTACAACTTGAAGGCGCTGCAGACAAAGGGTTATTAAAGTAAAAGCTAATTTCATACCTTAGCGTAAGTATAGCTTTAGCGGCTCAATGAGGGAGATCTCGATGGTAACTGATTCAAGATGCATGGCACTTACCTTGTGTCTCATTTCTTTCTAATAAAACTCTAGTGGACAACAATAAGTTCGAGAACCGAGTGATAAGTTGTTAGTATGCATCAAATTTATAAATGTTAGTTGGCTTATATAAATGCTTGATAATAAGTATATTAAACACCCTTATCACTGTGAGCAGTGCGACGCACTTACCCCGCACCTTGCTGTTAGCGCTTCCGATGCTGAATCTAAAGCGGACGCTGAATCTGAAAAGAAACAATGGAAGTTAGGCGTGTTGATGGAATACCTGATGACTTTATTGTTTAAAGGTGACCATAATGTTCCCGGTTTTTATGTAGACAGTGATTACGAATACCAATGTGAGAAATGTGGGACTAAGTCGTGGCACTGATCGTGTGTTTAACTTTTGAAAAAATCCCCACCTAAACTGATGATAATAAGACGCATTAGAAAAGTGATCCTCTCTGCAAACTGAGAATGGAATCGCGTCTATACTGACATGGGTTACGTCGCTGAATTTGGAAGTGGCGCTATGAATGTAAGTTTGATTAGGTTAAATCTCAGAGGTGACGATGAAAAAATTACTACCACTATGCGCCATTTTACTCTCGGCATCATTTTCAGCTGCGGCTTCTGATGGTTTGATTAAATACCAAAGTAATTATTCAGTGAAAGAGACCGCTGACCGCTTTGAAGAAATCGCCAAGAGCAAAGGTTTGACCTTGTTTGCGAGAATCGACCATCAGAAAAACGCGAGTAAGGTCGATCTTGAATTGAGACCAACGGAAGTCATCATCTTTGGTAACCCGAAAGTAGGGACACCATTAATGCAATGTGCTCAAGAAGTCGCGATAGATTTACCGCAGAAGGTGTTAGTCACTGAGGATTCTAATAAGAAAGTATGGTTGTCTTACAACGATCCTAATTACTTGGTAGAGCGTCACGCGATCAATGGCTGTGACGAGGTCGTTAAGAAAGTATCGGGTGTACTAAGCAAGCTATCAGAAGCGACAGTGACGAAAAAGAAAGCAAAATAACCAAGACGAATAAGCACTCATTAAGACTATTAATGATGATATCGCTTATTAGTCATTGTGTTGACAACTAAGCAACAATATATAAAAGTAGTTTTATGAAACTGAATTTAGCGCCATCTAACCAACGAATTATCATCATTCCATAGGAATGGTGGGATTGTTGATGCGCTTTGTTTATCGAACCCACCCGTAAGGTGGGTTTTTTGTCGCTGTCTTATGGGTTTTATCTGAATAGAGGAAGTCATATGAAAAAGATCGCGGTTTTTGGTAAGCCTGGGAGTGGAAAGTCCACAGTCAGCAAGGCGTTAGCACTAGCTACAGGGATAGAGCTTCACCAGTTGGACTCTATTGTTTACAAGGCCAACGGAGAGTTTGTTGAACGTGAAGTATTTGAGGAGGCTCATGAGAGCATACTTAAGTCAGAAAGCTGGATCATCGATGGTTTTGGCCCTCTAGGCTCGTTCAACACACGTTTAGATGCAGCTGATACCTTGGTTTATATCGACCTTCCTTATTCAATTAGCTACTGGTTTGTAACCAAGCGAATGCTCAAAGGTCTATTCGTTAAACCTGAAGGCTGGCCTGATGGAAGTTCAGTTATAAAAGGCACGATACAAAGTTATAAGACACTAAAACTGTGTCCTAAATTTTGGAATGACGACTTTAAAGCGCAGTTAGAATTGCGCGCTAAAGAGAAAGAGGTTTACATCATCAGAAGCGTGACTGAATTGAATAACTTTGTTCATCAACACGTCACTTAACAGTCGAGAGCTTACCTTTCTTTGAAACGCTTTAATTTGCTCATAACTTCATGAAAATATATAGATTTAACTCAACATGTGGCATATTTGTCATGTGTTTAGTTTGTGCTTTGAGTTAAGGCGATAGATATTATGTATGGAAGTGAGAAGACGAGAGCGTTCTGCTGTAACTGTAAGGAACTTACACTGCATAGGTACACGATGTTCAGTAGCCAAGTGCAAAAGGCACCACAAGCTGAAGATAAAGAACCGAGCTTACTCCAACGAATTTTATCGGAGTTTCTATCTTTTGGTGTTACAGGTTCGGGCGCGACAGGTGATTACAAATGTACCCAATGTGGAACATATCTGAATACACCAGACAACCTCGACTGAGTTTGTGAGTTTGGCTTAGGCAAATAAAAACGGGAAGACCTCAATGATCTTCCCGTTAGATATTACTTAACTCATCGTGCTATTGGCAGTTTGAGTGAGAAGCCTTATGCACAACACTTCTTGTATTTCTTACCGCTACCGCAAGAACACGGGTCGTTACGGTTAGGGGTCTTTTCAAACGTCATCGTTTTTGGCTTGTTTAGTAGAGTATCAAGCTCGATGGTGTTCTCTTCTTTGTCTGCGTCGACTGTAACGGTAACGAAGATAGTATTTTCAGCGGCTAGTGCTTCAACTTCTGCTTTGCGCGCTTCAGTTTGAACCATTACTGCGATTGGAGATTCTTCAGTACCCGCTTTCACATCGCGGTTTACGTTGTAGCCAGCAAGAACGTGGTTCTGTCTTGTTTCGATACGGCCTTTGAAAAATAGTTTCGACATTGGGTACTCATTAAAAATGTTGAATGGCGCTATTTTTAACGGCGATAGCGCAATGGAGCGGGGATTATACGCATATATTGCAATTGATAAAGCAGTGATGTGAGCAAACACTGTTTGGTTTTTGTTTGCTAGTAACGGTTTGTTCTCTAGCTTTGCTTCTATTCGACAAATTTCGAAATTCAAGACAATAAAATTGCCCTAAATAGGCTTATGAATGATAAATTCAAATTATTAATCGAAACAAAGAGATAGTGTATGAAGTTAGATGCCATCCTGTGGGATTACGATGGAACCATAGTCAATTCCGTTCCAAAGAATATCGCAATCACAAAAGACATTATCTCTTTAGTCGCGCCACACTTGTCAGGTGATAACTTACCTAAATATTTGCTCAGCGAAGCGCTTTATCATGAAGCCAACCACGGGGCTAAAAACTGGCAAGCCTTATATGTCGATTATTACGGTTTATCACACGATGAAATGTTGACCGCTGGTGGAATGTGGGCAGAGCATCAAGAGAAAAACCAAACAGCCGTTGCCTTGTTTGAAGGAATGGAAACCGTGGTTAATCAGTTTGCTCATCTTCCACATGGGATCTGCTCTCAAAACTCTCAATTGAATATTCGTGGTGTGCTCGACAGTTATGGCATTGGTGATTTGTTTAAATCGGTCGTGGGCTATGACGATGTCTCGAACGGTAACCAAAAACCCCATCCATTTGGTGGTGTGAAATGTGTCGAGAACATATTTAGCGCCGATCCGACTAACGAGCTTTGTTTGATGTACATCAGTGACTATGAAGCGGACACACAGTTTGCTCGCAATATTGAAGCCGCGCTGGGTAAAAACGCAAAAGTGATTGCCGTTGCAGCAGGTTATAGCCGATCGAAACCTGAAAATTGGCAAACCAAGCCCGATTACATTGCTAACAGTGTCGATGATCTTTTAACGATCATTAGCAAGTACGCATAACGAAGCAGACATTTAAAAATCACCACACGTAAATAACTTTAAGGAAGAATAATGACACCAAAACAAGTGGTATTGGGATTTTGGGATGCAATGCGCAGTAATGATTTTGCAAAGGCAGTTGAATGGTTAACCGCAGATTTTGAAGGCTATTGGCCGCAGTCGTCTGAATTGACGTTAGGGCGCGACAACTTCACTGCAATCAATACTGAATACCCAGCCAATGGTGTTTGGGAATTCACGCTCAATTCGATTGTCTGTGAAGGTGATACGGTAGTCACGGACGTTTCGGTCACTGACAGTGTGTTGAAAGGCCGAGTGATCACCTTTCACACGGTGGTTGACGGTTTAATTCAAAAGCAAACTGAGTTTTGGCCAGACCCATTCGAAGCGCCGGCGTGGCGATCGCAGTGGATTCAGATCGTATCGAACAATTAGTTTGTATCGATACGATCAGTTTGTCACGAACAACTAGGTCGTATCGAATAATCAGGTTGCACAGAATAAGTAAACATTAGGAGGTTTCATTGAGCAAGGTAGTGGTTGTAACCGGCGGAAGCCGAGGCATTGGCGCAGCGACGTCTAAATTGTTGGCCAGTCAAGGCTATGCATACACAATGAGTCGCGAGCTGAAGATCTAGTGAATGAGATTCGCGAACAAGGCGGAACCGCGATTAGTGTGCGTGCGGATGTGTCTGTTGAATCGGACGTGAAATCTTTATTTGAGATTGCTCGTAATAAGCTAGGTCCAGTGACGCACTTGGTCAATAATGCCGGGATTTTGTTTACCCAGTCACCATTGGTTGATATTGAATTGGATCGCTTTGAAAAGGTGATGAAATCCAACGTATCAAGCTGCTTTCTGTGCAGTAAAGCCTTTATCAAACAAGCCGATGGCGCGGGTTCGATTGTGAATGTATCGTCTGCCGCTTCTCGCACTGGCGCACCGTTTGAGTATGTGGATTACGCAGCATCGAAAGGTGCGATGGATTCACTCACCAAAGGCTTATCGCTTGAATTAGCTTCACGCAATATCCGAGTGAATGGCGTAAGGCCAGGTTGTATTTATACTGAGATGCATGCAGACGGCGGAGAGCCAGATCGCGTAGACAGACTAGCTTCGCAGTTACCGTTACAACGAGGTGGCACACCAGAAGAAGTCGCTAACTCTATCGCATGGTTATTGTCAGACGAAGCTTCGTATGTCACCGGCTCGTTTATTGATATTGCAGGCGGTCGATAGGGCACGTTTGCCTTTACACTAATATAAACAAGTTACAACCATCAACACGCAACAAAAGTACCTAACTAAAAGAACGAAACTAAGAGTACAACCATGAAAAACTATTTTGAAAGCCCGTTTGTTGGAAAGTCACTCAAAGAACAAGTGACCAACCCAAACATCATCGTGGGCGAGCACAGCTATTACTCGGGTTACTACCATAACCACAGCTTTGATGACTGTGCGCGTTACCTATTACCGGATAGAACCGACATCGATAAGCTGATCATTGGCAGCTAATGCTCGATTGGTTCTGGCGCCGTGTTTATGATGGCGGGCAACCAAGGCCACCAAAACCAGTGGGTGAGTACCTTCCCGTTTTTCTATCAAGACGATGAGAAGTTTGAAGGTGCGATAGACGGCTTTGAACGCTCTGGTGATACCGTGATTGGTAACGATGTGTGGATTGGTACAGAAGCCATGATCATGAGTGGTGTTAAGGTTGGTGACGGAGCCATCATCGCAAGTCGAGCGGTTGTGACTAAAGATGTCGCGCCATACTCGATTGTCGGTTCAAACCCAGCACGCCATATCCGTTATCGTTTCAATGAGACTGAAATCGCTCAGTTGCTAGAAATGAAATGGTGGGAATGGAGCGAAGAACAAATCAAAGGCGCAATGTCGCTAATGTGTTCTTCAGACATTGGTGGTTTGTACCATTATTGGAAAGGATTCTTGAAGCCTTAAATTGTCGTTCACAGATGAAATGTGAATGGTGAGAACGAGATTAAATTTAACAAATTACTCAATAATCTGATTATGGCAATGCGATTGTGATACGAGTAACTTATTGATTGTAAAGATATTGCATAGTATGGCGTGTCGCATTAGCGTGGTGGATGAATTGGAGGGGTATTATGATTAGTTGCAACGATTACGATTATATTGAAATTGTGTGTATGCACCGATACCCAATCAAGTTAACGCTGAAGTCTGGCGAGAAGATTGAATGTGTCGGGTTAGATACCCAGCGCAATGACAGCCGTGAAGAGTGCATTAAAGTCAGTACTCAAGGCGAGCAACAACTTGTCGTATTAACTCAAATAGCGACATTGGATGTCTGTGTCGACAACCCTCACTTTCAGCATGTTTCATTCAAAACGTCATAGGCTTTCAAATGAATAGCACCATAGAACAATGCTATTGCACCGCGTGCAGAGAAGAGACACAACATGTTGTTGTGTTGGTCAGAAAGACGAGTGCGTTTGCAGACAAACCTAACCAAAAGCGAAGTGAGTTTTGGGCAGGCATGATAAAAGGTTGGTTCCTTGGCCCGTTTGTCGCGTCAATGGATGAGTTTTCTCGTCACCTTGTCTGTGAAAAATGTGGCCATAAAGAGATACAAGATTAGCATCGTTATCTTATAAAACATTGGATTCAATACAGTTAGATCGTCAATTGGCTTAGGAATAGAACGAATGAAAGTTGAAACGATAGAAGCCGTAAAGGCGTATGGTTTTTCAGTAAGAACCACCAATACCGATGAGATGGACCCAGCAAGAGCCAAGATAGGGCAATTGTGGCAGGGCTTTTTTGACCAAGCATTTCCGAAATTAACACCGGATTCAAAAGTGTATGGCGTTTACACTAACTACGAGTCTGACTTTACGGGCGAATTTGATGTTATCGCGTGTACTAATGCACTTACGGATCCGAATGTTGATACGCTTGTAGAAACCGAAATACAAGCAGGTAAATACTTAACGTTTTCTGCTGAAGGTGAATTACCACAAGCTGTGATCGACCTATGGGGTGAAGTGTGGGCGTATTTCAGCGCTGCTGACTGCCCACATGTGAGAACTTACACGACAGATTTTGAACTATACAAAGGTGAAACTGAAGTCGAGATTTCGATAGCGATTCAGTGATCAGGTTAAAATGAACAAAAGGCTTAGCTTAGACTGTGTTTGCCAGTTAAGAGACAATAGTTACAGGTAAAGAGACAACGGAATCCCAGTTAAGCCTTTGAATATCTGTTCTTTACAAAGAAGATACAGTGTCACGTAACTACTTTAATACCTAGGAATTATCTATTCCAGAATTCCCCTAGATCACCCTAGATACCCTTAAGTCACCCAAAATTCTCTTAAGTTATCCAAAAAGACAATCTTGCTTGGTTTCATTCCACAAAGGGTATTGCTTCATGACTTGGGTGTAGAGCTTACTTTCAAGGTGCGCTCTTAACCAACGTCCTACGTTTTGATATTCCGATTTCACAAACCACTTCTTTTCGACTCGCACAAACTGACTGACGAAAGGCATCACCGCAAAATCGGCCAAGCTTGGGCTTTCTCCAAAAAAGTAGGGCTGATCGGTAAGTCGCACTTCTAACTGCTTAATGAAGGTTTCGCAGGCTTGTCGGCGTTGTTCAACATCGATGTTTCGGTAACGAACCGATGCACGATACCTTTCTAAGTGACCAATAAATTCTTCATCGTTGGTTTTAATGAGCTGCTGAACTTGTTCGCTAAGCGCTGGATTGCTTGAACGCAGAAGATCTTGAGGATCGTTTTGTTGAAGTGACCAGTTCATCACATCCAAGCTCTGTTCAATGACTTGTCCATTGGGTAACACCAATACAGGCACTGTTCCTTTTGGCGAACTGGCCAATAGTTCGCTAGGCTTGTCTTTGGTAACGATTTCTCGAAGTAACACTTTTTGCTGTGATAGTGCGATGCCCATTCGTCCGCGCATTGCATAAGGGCAACGGCGTAAAGAATAAAGGATAGGTAGATCGGATTCGTTCGGCATTATTGAGGTCATTTAGTTTGAAAAGTGTTGTACGGTGGTAAAGAGATCGTGATGTGGGTAGAATACGCGGCTTAAAAATTATAAGTAAGTGAGCGACTTCAAAAATGAGCAGAAAAATTGAGTTATTAGCCCCAGGTGGCGATGTAGAAGCGATAAAAGCCGCCATCGTAGCGGGTGCTAATGCAGTTTATTGTGGTTTAGACACATTCAACGCTCGTAACAGAGCCTCTAACCTGTCGTTAGACGAATTGAATGGTGTGATTCGCCTTGCTCATGAATACGGCTGTGAAGTGTTCCTGACTCTTAACGTTGTGCTACTGGAGCACGAGACTAAGAGCATCACCAAACTGCTGAACCAGCTTGTGAACACCAAAGTGGACGGCATCATTGTTCAAGACTTGGGTTTATTCAACCTGGTTAAGAAGCATTTCCCATCGTTAGACGTTCACGCGTCGACTCAGTTAACTACGCACAACGAAGGTCAGATTAAGTTCTTGTCTAAGATTGGCGCGACGCGCGTTAACTTGTCTCGTGAGTTGAACCTGCCTGAAATCAAGATGCTGACGGAAGTGGCACACGATCACGACGTATTAACCGAAGTGTTCGTACACGGCGCTCTGTGTATCGCATTCTCTGGTCAATGTTACTCAAGCTCAGTAAGTGTGGGTAACTCAGGTAACCGTGGTCGTTGTAGCCAAGCGTGTCGTGATGAGTACGAAATCACCAACGCGGGCAACAAGTTCCCACTTAACCTGAAAGATAACTCAGCTTACTACGACCTACCTGAATTGGTTGATGCGAAAGTCGACTCATTGAAAGTAGAAGGCCGTATTAAAGGCGCACACTACGTTTACACTGTGGTAGACACATGGCGTAAACAGATTGATAGCTTTGTAGAAAGTGGTTTGTTGATCGAAGACGATTCGAACCTACACAAAGTATTCAACCGTGATTTCACCAACTCTTTCCTAAAGGGCAACCTAACGAAAGACATGTTCATCGATAACCCGCGCGACAACAGCATGAACTACGCTGTTGAAAAAGCGACGGAGCAGAACAACGAAATCTCAGTTGTACAGATTCAAGAAGTGACCAACGAACTTCACCAAGCGAAAGACGTTCTTGGTAACGAAATGCGTGACAAGATCGAGTTCCTTGATATTCGCAAGACACCAGTAGCACTGTCGTTCAGCGCAAAAGTGGGTCAACCATTTACGGTGACTGTGAACACGCCAAAAGAGAACTTTACTCTTCAATCTAAATCGCTATTGAAAGCGGTTGAAGAGAAGGCGATTACTCAAGAGCTACTTGAGAAGCGCTTCAAAAACGTGAAGAGTGCAGTTCACACGCTAGAAAGCCACGACTTCAGTGAAGTGGATGCAGGCTTGTTGATTCCTCTAAAAGAAGTTTCAGACCTAAAAGACGAGATCGACTTCATTCTGAACGGCTCTGTGGAAGTGATTAAGCACGTTGAAGTGCCAGCACTGCCTCAGCACCCTAAAGTGAACGAGAAGCCGACTATGTCGATGCTTATCGCCGATGTAGAAGACTTACACCTGTGTGACGTGACTGACGCGGATGTTTACTTCAAACTTCCAGAAAGCTTCAAGAAGCGTTGTAACAAGTACATCGACATCTTGGCAGCAAACCCACGTTTGATTCCTTGGTTCCCAGCGGTATTGATCGGTAAAGATTACGACGAAGCGGTTCGTATTCTTGAAGAGATCAAGCCAGCTCGCATCGTAACCAACAACACGGGTATTGCTTACAAAGCTTACGAGATGGGTATTGAGTGGGTTGCAGGCCCGTTCATGAACACGACCAACTCTCACGCACTGGTTACTCTGAAAGAAGAGCTGAACTGTGCAGGCGCATTCATTTCGAACGAGATCAACAAAGGTCAGATTCGTCATATTCGTCGCCCAGAGAACTTCAAACTGTTCTACAGCATTTACCACCCAATCTTGATGATGACCAGCCGTCAGTGTTTCTTCCAAAGAACCGTGGGTTGTAACAAGCCAAGCATCGAAGCAGGTTGTATGTTGAAGTGTGAGAAAGCGACCACGATTACCAACGTGAAAGGCATCTCTTTTGCGGTTGATAAACAGAAGGGTGGCTACCCAAGCATTTACAACCACGAGCAGTTCTTGAACCACGACGCAGTAACTGACTTCTCTGGTCTGTTCGACGAGTTCTTCATTGACCTAACCAACATCGGTGCAGGTTCTAAAGAAGTGAAAGACAAAGTTGAGCTTATCAAGCATTTCGAAGCGCTACTGAACGGCGTTGAAGGTTCACAACAGAACCTAGAGCAGATGGTTGAAGTTCGAACTAATGCTCAGTACGTGCAAGGTCTATAGCGTACAAGGTTTATAGGGTTCAATGTCTATGGGCTGTAAGGCTTATAGCTTCTAACGCAAAGAGCGTTCAAGGTTTATAACGCTCAACCGCTTATAAGCACTCTGAACCAATAAACAAAAGGCCACTCAATCGAGTTAATGCCGATCGTTTAAGAAGACTTGAACGATCCTGCAGTTAGCAGATAATCCC
>NZ_JBGOOD010000079.1:0-16998 GCF_041439475.1 Vibrio sp. 1S139 | reverse complement strand
CATACAAAGAGTTCAAATGAGGTGTACCTAAAATAAACCATCATCAAATGGATTGACAATATTCACTCATGTTTATACTGTTGTTTTGATCAGTGTTGTGGTGTGTTTGAATATGAGGTGAGTGAAAATGCGTGTTGAAATGATGGTCGATGAAAAAGTATTACCGAAAGGCGGTCTAGGAAAAATAACCGAGGAGCTAGAGCGTCGGTTAAGGCCGCTTTATCCTGACGCTCGAATACGAGTCCGTAAAGGAACGAATAATAACTTAGAAGTGTATTCCAGAGATAAAGATGAGAAGAAGAGAGCGAATAAGGTGATCGAGCAAGCGTTCAATGAAGCTGATGAATGGCTTCTCGTATGATTAATGAAGAGGGCAACTGTGCTCTCTTTCTGACTTTGAGTCGCTGGTGACCATAACAAAATAGAGCATGCAGTCTAACAACAGTTAACCGAAAATCGCAGCCGATAAAGACATGGGTATCAAAGAAAATATGGTGGGGCTTGGCCTTCCCTATTATCTGCTGCTTTTTGTTTATAGCTTTAGCCTTAACTTGGCCCTTCCTCTTTCGGTATACCGAAGATTTGTAGTGGTCAACAAATTCCGGACACTGACTTAAGCCGATTTTCGGCACTTACTGGCGACAGCCCATCATTTGCTTGATGAGGCCGTTGCCGATTATAGTAACTCATCAGGTAATGGCTGATGTCTTTCTTAGCTTGAGCTTGTGTCAGGTAACCTGTTGCTGGTATCCACTCGGTTTTCAAGCTTCTAAATAGCCGCTCCATGGGAGCGTTGTCCCAACAATTACCACGACGACTCATGCTTTGAGTTATACGATATCGCCAAAGTCTTTGGCGATATTTACGGCTGCTATATTGGCAGCCTTGATCTGAATGGAACATCACGTTCTTTGGACATCCTCGTTGCTCCCAGGCCATCTCCAAAGCTTTAGATACTAATTCTGTATCGGGATGAGCTAGAACTAAGCCTTTGTCTGAAAGTAGAATCGCAAAACCTTGACCAGGGAGCGACAATTCTGAGACTTGCTTAGATATGTTCTCAAGAGGTAGGCTTCCACCAACGACACCTTTCACAAGCCCATTTGATACCACGGCTTTTGCTATTGTCACTGTCAATTTACCGGAACGTGGCCCGACAAAAGGCTCTGTCATAACAAGCTGATCAGAAGTTGATTGTGCTAGCTTATACCATGGCCTTTTCAATGGATTGTAGTTAGGAACGGTGTTCAGTCCCGACACACGATACATATCTTTGTCTGCCGTCGCAAAGTACGTGGAGAAAAAGTCAGAGGATTGAGTCGCTTGATTCAAATAAGTGGGAATCGACGCACTATTCTCTACTTTTGTTATTGAGCTATGCAATGCTTCTATTTCTTGGGCTTGACTCAGAAACCATAAGGATATCTGTGAGTTTATAAGCGAGGAATAAAGGGAAATAGAACGTTGGGTTTGATCTTCGATATGTTGACTAAAATGTGAATAGGATGTGGTAGACAAAGTCAGAGTTATTATCGAGACAACTGCTGCCATCAAAAGTAAGAATTTTTTGTAGAGTGAAAGTGACATAGCGCATTGATTTAAAAAGAGTAACGTACTTTAACGGTAGCGTGAAAATACAACCAACGCGATTGAGATTTCCAATGAAAGGTATTACGAAATCTAATGTTAGTAGGGAGTTGCTATCAAATTCAGTATGCACAGTACGTTAGCCTCATGAAACCCAATGCTATTGAAATATGCAATGCTTGACATTTGATTATTTGCTTATCCAATTAATAAAAAACTAACTAGGATGGTTGTTGGAAACTTAGCCACGTCTTTAGGAGGATTAGGTGCTAAATACTACCAGAACGTTAGAAAACAAAACTCCGACGGAGAGATACTTATACTTCTTAGGTATGCCCGTTGCGTTAGTTATTTTTGCTATATTTTTTTACATGCCCGTTCCGGCAGGCATTACTTATGAAGGAAAAATATCACTCGGTGTGTTCCTGTTCGCTCTGACCCTTTGGGTCTGCGAGTCTTTGCCAAACTACGTCACCTCTTTAATTGCGATTGCAATGTTATCCATTTTTGGTGGTTGGGCAGAAAGCAAAGCCCTAGGTACGCTTGGCTATGATGTCATTTGGTTGATGATTTCAGCCTTCATCATTACTTCGGGCATGGAGAAAAGTGGGCTAGCAAGGCGTATTGCTCTGCTCATTATAAGTCGATTTGGAAAAACGGCAAAATCGATACTTGCTTCACTAATGGCAGCTAACTTTGCGATTGCGTTTATTGTACCCTCCACAACCGCGCGTGCTGCAATGTTACTTCCGATCGTGCTATTAGTTGCTAAAACATTTAAAGACAGTCCTAGTAGCAAAAACCTGGGTAAACTGCTAGCTATTCAAGGGTTGCAAGCCAACAATTTTTCCACTTCAGCCATTTTGACCGCCACGGCTCCACAAATCATGGCAGTAGGACTTATCGCTGAATTCACCGATATTAATGTAAGCTGGGGCGAATGGTTTATCGCGTCTGCGCCTATCGCTATTCTTACTTTGATAGCATCATTCATTATCGGGCAAATGCTCTTCCCAGTGAAAACAAATGGCGATAGTAGCCAAGTCACTGCATTCAAGTCGGAATATCAAAGCCTAGGTAAGCTTAGTGGTGAGGAACTAAAAGCCGGGGCTATATTCTTATTCACTATTATTCTTTGGTCTACAGATAAATGGCATGGGGCTTTATTCGGGTTCGAGTTTAGCTTAGTTATGGTTGCGTTACTCGCAGCAACATTGTTTCTGACTCCTTACGTAGGAACGTTAAAGTGGGAAGATGCGAACATTCCTTGGAACCTAATGATATTTGCCGCGGGTGCATATGCTGTAGGTGTCTCTTTAAGTGACACAGGGGTTGCTACTTGGGCTATACAAGGACTTTTTAGCTCAATAGGTATTGATTCTATGGATATGGTTACGCTGTACGCGACAGTTATGGCTATCTCTATATTTTCACACTTTGTGTTCACCAGTAAAACAGTTCGAGTCATTATTCTTATCCCAACGCTGGTAGGTCTGGCAAACTCTGCTGGAGTTCCACCGCTGATGTTATTGCTTCCTGCAGCATTCACTATTTCGGACACAATTACCTTACCTCCGCATAGTAAAGCAAACTTAGTGTATTACAGTAGTGGCTTCTTTACCGTCAGCGATCAATTGATCTACGGATTCCTTACTCTCATCGCTAAATGGGGCTTGATGTTCTTAGCGTACTTCACTTGGTTCAACTATTTAGGCATCACGGGGTAATAGACATGAATAAGTATATTATTGCAGCACTTTTACTGTTGCCGACGTATGCAGTTTCATCGCAAAAATTGGCACTAAACAATTACGAAGAAATAATAGAAACCCACAACAATCAAGTGACAACAACCGTAAAATTTTCAGGAAAAACTGATCAAGATGGATATATCTATTCCCCTGTATATAAAAATGTTTCTATTGAGCAGATTTCCAATTATTCCGTCGTGCCACGATTAGAAAAAATCAACGGTTTGGATGTCTATGGTTGGTATGTCAATAAACCAAATGAACAAACAATATTAGGTTTCAGTTTTACAAGACCAGAGGGCGATTACACTAAGAAAACAAAATTGAAGCATAGTCACCCATCGGGAGTGAAATCGTTCAATTATAACTTTGTTAACAGTGCTCCTATGACAATCGAGAAATACCAACTGACTTATAAAGTTCCTCACCAACGAGAACTATATAAAGTAATGACACCGGCTTTCTCAACAAAAAAGGCCTCTTATACGCTCAATGAAGCAGGTCCGGAACAAGAAATTACCATCACAAAACGCAACATTTCATTGAATCAGGCGATCAAAGCAGAGATTGCACTCTACGAGTCTACCGCTTTCTCTAAGCTCGTTGTCTGTGGATTGTTGTTGATGCTAGCCCTATTTTTTGCATTAAAACGTATGAATATTGTCGTAAGTAAGGAGTACACCCAATGAAAAAACAGATGCTTTTAGTGATTGCTGACGGAATGGGCGATTTGCCATTGGCCGAACTCGATAATAAAACACCTTTAGAATATGCGAATACGCAGCACCTAGCTCGTTTAGCAGCAAAGGGCCTGTGCGGGAGTGTTTATCCTGTAACAGCAGGCGTTCCAGTGGGTACCGATGTTGGCCACCTCGCTATTTTTGGTTATGACCCATATGAGGTGTACAACGGAAGAGGTCCGATCGAAGCTTACGGAGCTGGAATCGATCTCCAGCCAAATGACATTGCCTTTAGGGGAAATTTTGCCACGGTTAGTGACGAGTTCACGGTTCTTGACAGGAGAGCTGGCCGAATCAATGAAGACACGTTAGCTCTAACCGAGGCGTTGGATGGAATGGTTTTGAGCTGTGGTGCTGAAGTTATTGTAAAACCTCTAAGTGCACATCGTGTCGCTGTAGTATTAAGAGGTGCAAACCTATCTCCGAATGTCACTGAAACTGACCCTGGCACAGCGAGAGAGGGGGAAAAAGTTCAACAAAGCCAAGCGACAACAGATTCAGAAGAGGCCGTGCTAACAGCTGCGGCAATCAATGAGCTCTGTGAAAAAATGTATGCCAAGCTATCCCTTCATCCTATTAACGCAGAACGCGTACGTAATGGAAAGCCTGCAGCCAATATGATTTTATTGCGCGGTATTGGTACAGCTAAGAAGCTCGATACTGTGGTTGACAAGTACAACGTCAAAGCAGGCTGCGTAGCAGGTGATAGAACAGTACTGGGAATCGCTAGAATGGCTGGATTAGATACTTATCATGAAGAAAGTTTCACTGCTGGATTTGATACCAATTATATAGGTAAAGCTGATGCCGCCTTGAAGATGATTCATGGTGGTTATGACTGGGTTGTTCTTCATGTAAAAGCTCCAGATCTTGCAGGGCATGATAACCTCGCAAAAGAAAAAGTTCGTACCGCGGAAAAAATCGATAGTATGATCGGATATATGCTCGAGCAAATTGACCAAGACCAATGCTACTTTTCATTTACGAGTGATCATTCAACACCTTGCAGCAAAAGAGATCATTCAGGTCATCCTGTGCCAACGTTACTCTCTGGGCCAGACACATTGCCTAGCCATGTAGAAAACTTTGGGGAGCGATACGTACAGACTGGAAGCTTACAAAATCTTGTGGCAAACGATTTCTTTAAAATCCAGATGGACTATTTAGGGAAAGTTAAAAAACTAGGTGCGTAAAGTAGCCAACAATGATTCAGCCTTTTGGTAACCTATATGAAACTTGAAAACATACAAGCTTTTGTAACCATTGCAAAGGTTAAAAGTTTTACTAAAGCAGCAGACTTATGTTTTTGTACACAAGGTACAATGTCTCAAAGGCTGAAAGTATTGGAAGATCACTATCGAACCTGCCTTATTCACCGTGTAGGTCGAGAAATACAACTCACTGAAGCAGGGCGGAGGATTCTGCCCTATTGTGAAAGTATTTTACAGACCTTCGGAGAATCAAAAGTAGCGCTCGAGAACCTCGATGAATTCACTCAAGCTGATCTGGCTGTCTGTGCTTCTTTTACCCCCGGAACTACGTTAGTTCCTAGTACTATCGGCCACATAATAAGGAGCTATCCTTTAGTCAACATCAACAGTCATATTAAATATGCAGGAGATGTGATTCATGAGCTATCTTTTGAACAAAATTACGATATCGGGATAATATCTCAACCCAAGAGCAAGGTCGAGAAATTAAAAAAACTCAATATTGAGTATATTTGTGACGACAAGCTTGTTTTGATTGCAAGAAAAGATAGTGAATTTATAAGAAAGTTAAAGGGGAAAAAAGTCGTCTCTTTAAAAGAGGTACAAGATCAACGCATCCTAATATCAAATAGAAATAGCACGCTAGTTAATGCTATTCATTCTGAATTGCCAATAGCTGAAATGGATAATATAACTTCTTTGGGTAATGTGGTCGCTATAAAAAAAGGAGTGGAACTAGGGCTAGGTGTTTCCATTTTATCAGAGTTCATGGTTGAAGATGAATTAGATAAAGGAAACTTTATATCTTTAGATATTGATGGCTTGGATGAGCATCGAAGTATATACGCCATAAGTAAAAAGAATAACTTGCTTTCACCTCTAGCTAGGAAGTTTATTGAGGTTATTAAACGAGAAAATAGCTCTAGATAAATATTACTATAAAGGTTAATGAAAATGATATCAATTTCTCCTATTTCTGGGTTAGGTGAAAAGGGCCCAGCGTGTTTCCTATTGCGGATTAAAAATACAAATATATTACTCGACTGTGGTAGAGGTCCAGATAATAATAAAACGCCTACAGTGTCAAAATTACCTAAGGTTATCGATGCGGTGGTATTTAGCCACTTACATAATGATCATATAGGCGCGCAAGAGCTCATTAAAAACCATACAATTAAGGAAGTTTGGGCAACGAAGCTTACCTGGAAAAAGCTTGTTCATACCAATTTCGCCGGTTCAAAGTGTAAAGTTCTCCCTGCCAATGGACATTGCTTAATCGCAGAGCTTGATGTACAGACAGGTCGCACAGGGCATGTGGCGGGAGGTGTTTGGGTACATTTTAAAGATGAAGGAGGGCTTACTTATCTGTCTGATATTCAGCCAGAAAGCATCACCTACGCCTTCGATCCCCCACCACCAAGTAAGACTATGATTATGGATGCATCCTACAAAACTTGGGATGTTCCGCTGAGTGATTCAGTTGAGTCATTTAAGAAAGAGTTGCAACCAAGGACGTTATTTCCTGTATCCCCTTACGGGCGAGCGGCAGAGATGGCGCTTATTGCATACAGGCAAGAGAAAAAAATTAGTGTCTGTTCGAAAGTTTATTCGGCTTTGATAGATCTACTAAATAACAGTGAATATCTTAAAACAGAATGCATAGCGGAGATTGAGCAATTATTGCAGTATGTTGTGGTTGTTTACGATGTGGCCGACTACACTCGGACATGTGATCTTCCTATATTTGCAACATCCGCACAGCTAACAGATGGCTTTAGTGATAGGCTTCTTCATTTTTATGGGGAACGTCTAAGTGTGGCTCTGACTGGTCATATTGCACAAGGGAGTCAAGCGCAAAAGGAGTTTGAGAAGGGCAGTGCGACTTTTATTCGATGGCCTGTTCATCCGACTTTTTCGCAACAAATTGAACTATTGGTGAACACCAAACCACGTCATACTATTTTAGCGTTTGCCGAAGATGTTGACGTATCTCCATATGAAAAAAAATATTCATGTGATTATTATACTGATGGCAGCAAAGCAATTCTAATAGATTAGAACCTAGCCCACTACTTCCCTTCATAATACTAGCGAACGGAGAAATATCGTTCGCTAGTATTTTTTAGTCTCTAAATTAACGGTAAGACACAGACATATCTAATGGGGTGACTGAGATGAATGATTTGCTTTGGCACACTCTCTATTTGCTAATTATAATAATATTAATAGCAGCTAGGCTATGGTTTAGAGTGAAGATGGATTTCACTAAACTCAAGAAGATTTTGAAAAATCACATCCGTTTAAGAAAGAGAGTCGACGAACTTACTCGGGTAGAATCCAAATATAAAGCTTTGTTGGATAACTCCGACGACTACATTAGTTTTAAAGATAGTAAGCATAAATATATCGCGGTAAGTCGAGCATTCTTGGAACTGCTTGGTATGTCGAGAGAAGAGATCATTGGAAAAACTGACTTAGACCTCTTCGACAAAGGGCATGCTGAAGTCTACTTCAAAGAAGAGAAAAGAGTCATAAGACAAGGTCAAACTCTAAACAATCTTGAAGAAATTTATCGTGACCACAATGGGACGTTACGTTGGATCAGTACGAGAAAACAACCTATCTATGATGAAAACAAAAATGTCATCGGACTTGTAGGGATTGGTCGCGATATAACCAAGGCCAAGAGCATCGAACAAAAGCTAAGGCGACGCGCGAATTACGATCCGTTGACTAACGTATGTAATCGTAAACACTTTATTGCACAAGCAGAGCTCTTGCTAAAAAACTACGCAGAAAACAATATAGATGCCAGTGTTTATTTTATCGATCTAGATGGGTTCAAAGCCATTAATGATCAATATGGTCATAGCGCCGGAGATTATCTCATTCAAAAAGTTGCAGAGCGACTAAAGCTGATTTTTTACAACAACGGGGTAGTCGGACGTTTTGGAGGAGATGAATTTGTAGCCATACATCGTATCAGAGAAGAAAGAGACGCATTACGCCTTGCACAAGCCATAAACACTGTAATTAGTTCCCCAATAATATGGGGGAGTCAATCCCTCGTTGTTGGATGTAGTGTCGGGGTTGCCTGCTTTCCCAAGCACAGTTTAAACATTGAACATTTGCTTATCAAAGCAGATACTGACATGTATAAATCAAAATTACGAAATAGGCCATCCTTGAGTGGTGATTGAATAGGCACAGTAGACACTCGATGAATACAAAAAAAAAGATTCCTCAGGTTCAATTGTTAGCAAACCAGTTTTGTCGAGCGATAGAGTTCTCTGGTGAACAAGAAGGAGTATTTCTACTGCCTCATCGACATGAGTATTGGGAGCTGGTTTGGTGCAAAGAAGACGCGGGTACACAAAGTATAGATTTCGTTGAATACGAAAATTGTGCCAATCGCTTTTTCACCATAGCACCAGGGCAAGTGCATCTATCCAAGTCTATGGGCAACAATGTTCGGTTATTGTTGTTTTCTCCTGTATTTGTTGAAACAGACCTACGCAGTAGCCAACTTGTCAGAACTGTCTTCTCCACGGATTGTGGTCGTCCACCGTACATAGATTGCGATGAACGAGGTATCCAATATCTAGCTCCATTGTTTACTATGTTGAAAGAGGAGTGTGATTCTGGCGAAGAGAAATGTGATTTGGACCTGTTGGAATCCCTTACAAAGGTGTTTTTGCGTTATTTGTCGCGTTACGCCATAGCCCCACGCGAAAAATGCGAGCAAAGCGATGCGCGTGTTAGACGATTAATGGGACTCATCGAACAGAACTTCAAAGAAGAGCGCAAGTGTGAGTTTTATGCGTCTGAGCTCTCTCTAACAAGTAAGCGTCTAAACGAACTCGTCAAGAACGAGCGAGGTAAAACTGTCACGCAATTAATCCATAGTCGCATTCTGCTCGAAGCTAGCCGTGATCTGGCTTTTTCCTCGAAAACGATTAAAACCATCGCCTTTGAATTAGGTTTTGAAGACCCAGCTTATTTTAGTCGTTTCTATCGCAAGCAAATGAATGAGTCTCCCATGGAGTTTCGATTAAGATGTACAAATAGTGCTGTAATATAGGCGTATAGTCCCTTTTCTCTTCACTTCAGTGTTCTGATAATACCTGTAAATGTTCTCACTAAAAACGGGTTTTACTTGTCTCTTATGGTTATCAATCTCAAAATCGATCCTATCTCAAGATCTTTCTATCAGTACCTGTGGCCTGCACTGACCGGAATGCTTATAAAGTCGCTGTTCATCATGGGCGATGCTTTGGTTATAGGTCTTGGTGTCGGCTCTGATGGACTAGGTGCTATCGCTATTATCACTCCACCATTTTCGATTTTTACCGCTATTGCCATGATGGTCGGCATTGGCGGCGCTGCCAAAATGTCGATAGAAACGGGTAAAGGAAGCACAGAATCCAATCAGCTATTGTTTAGTCAGTCCATATTGCTAACTGTTGTACTCTCTTCCCTGACTGTTATAGGTTCGTTTGTTTGGTTAGATGAACTGCTTACCCTAATTGGCGCATCCGGTAACATTGCTTTACTTGCGCATGATTATATGTCGGCAATGTTACCCTTCTTTGTGGTGTACTCGCTCGCCTGGGTAATATCGAGTTTTATACGTAATGATGCCAACCCGAAGCTTGCAACTTATGCCATGTCCATTGGAGCTATTATCAATTTGTTGCTTGATTATATCTTCATTATGGAGATCGATATGGGAATGAAAGGTGCCGCATATGGGACAGCCATTGCTCAAACACTTATCGTACTGATTCTGCTTAGCCATTTTGTTCGAAAACAAGGCTCTTTAAGGTTCAACCTTCAAGGTATCGGCTTAAGTAGAGCGAGAGAGATCATGAGTATTGGAACGCCAACTTTTTTTATCGAGCTAACGACTGCGATGACCATTGTTCTGTTCAACTACGTACTGCTGACACAGTTTGGCGAGAAATATATCATCGCTTACGGGCTTACGACCAACGTAGGCGTATTTGCGTTGTTTGTAATGGTGGGAATCGCTCAGGCTTGCCAACCAATTATTAGCTTTAACCACGGAGCTGAACGTCCAGAGCGAGTTAATGAGATCCTAAAACTTGGTATGAAAGCAGCAATAGGAAGCGGTACTGTATTTTTACTAGGAATATGGCTCACGGCACCGATGATTGCAGCATTTTATTTAGGTGATGCGAATGACTTAATTCCAATCGCTGCAAGTGCTTTGATGTTCTATTTCTTGGGTGTTCCGTTGATGGGTTTGAATATGGTCATCGCCAACCTGTTCCAAGCGATTGCAAAACCTAAGCAAGCGACATTCATTTCATTGAGCAGGGGCTTTGTGTTTGTCGCAATAGGGGTTGTGTTGCTGCCTAAGTTTTTCCCGAAAGATGGTATTTGGGCAAGTATTGTCTTCGCAGAATCCGTAACCGCTGTTATTAGCGTATCCATGTTATTAAGGTACCTACGAAGCAAAACCATCTATTGCAATGAAAGTAGAGCATAGGGTTATGCTCTACAAGACTGATACAGAGTATTAAGCGAGATTTTGCAGTTTAAAGGAAATCAAGAGGCACGGATTATTCGTCTGATTATAAGTAATATCAACTTATCTGAAGACCGCTTTGTGTATTTTATCGTTTGATGTATGGGAAAGCTTCAATCATTCATTGAAGCTTTCAGAGTAAGCACTGTCCTAGCAGCTTACGTTTTTGCCATGTTGCTACTATAACGTCGTTCTGATGTCAGCAATAATTATTCAATGACAGAGCAAGTTTCACTCATATCAATTGTGGATCTGCATTTCTTTAATTTCAGATGTTTCGATTTCAATAGCGGCTTATTTGTTGCCGTCAGGAAAGTATGACGTAAGAAGTGGAATCTCTGCCTCAAGATATCTAACAAAAACTTTTATTTAGATCTCGATAAATCAATGAGATAACCTTTATCCGTATGTTTGACAAAAAAGAGATGGTAATCAGTCAATAAGAGCTGAACGGTTGTTCCTTTGGATTTGATTGGATAATTTACAGAAGCCTTTGATGTGAAAAATTGTATGCTATGCATTCTAGACTTTGGGCATCTTACAGTAATTGTTGGGGGGCAACGCACGAACGGGCTTGAATCCCTGCTTTACTCGTCACTTTCTTTGAGTGATTTTACAAAGTTAAGCACTTGATTTCTTTTATCTTCAGATAATCTCGAGATTGCCGTCGCTAACTCACCGCTACGTTGAACAGTTCGCAAAGCATTTTGGCTCCCTCAACTTGTCTATTAACGAGAACGTTCGAGTTCGTCCGACATTAAGAGAGCGGTGGCCTTTTTTAATATGGATTTTTCTCGCTCTAGCCGGTTAATCCGGGCTTCTAACTCTTGGATTTTCTTTTGCTCAGGCGTGAGGGCTTTGGTCGTTGGTGTCATCCCACCTCGCTCAACTTTGAGTTGGTCGACCCATCGCCGTAAAGCCGTTTCACCTACGCCCATAGAGTTAGCTGCTTCAGGTATGGAGTACCCTTGATCAAGAACCAAACTTGCAGCATCTATTTTGAACTCAGTAGAAAATGTACGTCGTTGTCGTTTTGTCATTGAACACCTCATTTATGGTGGAGACTTTACCACCTAATTTGGTGTCCGGTATCATTAGACCACTACAATTGGCATTAATAGATTGTTAAAACTATGTGGTGCTATCTTGTTGTAACGAGTTCTGTGATAGGTTTCCTTCCCATTCATTGAAAAGGAAGGTTATGAATACCGATCCTCTCGTGGATAAGATATCCATTACGCAAGAATATAATCTACAACTTATTGAAGGTTTCAAAAGCTCAATTTATCCATCTTACGAAGCTTACATTTCTGATGTTTTTACGATGAGTTTGAATGAGAACACCCAGTTTGCTTTGTCTTTTGAAAATAGCAATACCCCTCCAGATCGAACCAAAGATCAAATCCAACTTGTAGTTATTAAAAAAGTAAACGCATCAATACGTCACAGTGAACACCTAAGGAAAGGTGGTACTGATGTTGGTTTCAATAAATCTATTTCTGATATTTTTAGATTATTGAGTATCAATAAATAGCTCTAATCTAAAAAAGATCCCAAACTCAAGTAAGTAGCAGTTAAGTGTAAAATAAAGGAGTTTAAGATGTGGAAAATTAACCTACTGTTTATAGTGGTTACTAGTGTGACAGCGCACGCCGGTGTACTTAATCCAGAATGCACAGTTGATAAAGCAGTAAAGAGTGCAGTTACAAATGCGGCTGTCGGTATAGGAGGACGTTGTTCACCGAAAGAAGCTGCGACAGATACAGTAAAAATCACTGTTAAAGAAGCACTGCCTGACGAAGGTGCTGCTGGTAAAGTGGTTGACTTAGCTACTCCTAACAAAGAGCCTCAACCTATAAGAAACACAACCCAAAAAATTGTTAACTAATACAAACTATTTATCATCTATGCCCTTGATCATTGAAGATACTTGATTTTTCGATAATTGCAGGTAGAGCTTTTTTGGCGAGAAGCTCTACCTGCAATTCGATCGATCGTTTTCATCTTTTTGATGAAGAGTCGAATTTATTATCTTGAAGTTAAGCATAACAACCTAGGAATTATCATGAATAAATATATGGCAGAGTTTATCGGTACATTTTGGCTTGTACTGGGGGGATGTGGTAGCGCGGTACTAGCAGCCGGATTTCCTGATTTAGGTATCGGATTTATTGGGGTATCACTGGCGTTTGGTTTAACAGTATTAACAATGGCTTTTGCTATTGGTCACATATCTGGTTGCCACTTAAATCCAGCTGTATCAGTTGGCTTATGGGTTGGTGGCCGTTTTGATGCCAAAGATTTAGTTCCATACGTCGTTTCTCAAGTACTTGGAGGAATTGCGGCAGGCGGTATTTTATATCTTATCGCCAGTGGCCAAGTTGGCTTTGATTTAGCCGATGGCTTCGCATCAAATGGCTTTGGTGAGCACTCTCCAGGTCGTTATACAATGACAGCTGCGCTAGTTACAGAAGTCGTACTGACTGCTATGTTCTTAATTGTGATCATGGGTGCGACAGATAGCCGAGCTCCGGCTGGTTTTGCTCCAATTGCAATTGGCCTATGTTTAACGCTTATTCACTTAATCAGTATCCCTGTAACCAATACATCTGTTAACCCAGCTCGTAGTACTGCTGTAGCTGTTTATGTTGGCGATTGGGCAACGTCGCAACTTTGGTTATTCTGGGTGGCTCCAATTGTAGGTGCGGTTCTTGGGGCTCTTATTTATAAACTAATGGCGAAAGAATCATAATTGCTGCGATGTTTTTGTGAATCCTCGCCTATAACAACGGGCGAGGAATTACAGTGAAACTGCTGAATCATCAATATTTCAGTGAGGCTGTGTAAAGCATTATGGGTTTAACACTTCTTTAAGCTTTTTGTCGGCTTTAAATGGGCTTTGCGTAATTAGGCTCTGTTTCAACGTTCGTCGAATCAGCTAATCCTATCTGTTTAGGCCTGCTCGCTCATGACACTCTTTAAGTATCGACAATTTTCTATGACATTATCATTTGGGCTGCACGTTGGGTTGGTTTTGTAAGTACGGGGTAAGCTATCGAGAGTTTGAAGATATGCTTTGTGAATGGAGTGTCAACGTAGATCACAGTACGATTTATCGTTGGGTTTAACGCTATGCGCCTGAAATTGAAAAACGATTACGATGGTACTGGGAATCTAAGATGGGGCTGAATTGGTAAGTAGGCGAAATCTACATCAAAGTGAAAGGAAAATGGGTGTACCGGTATCGTGCTATTGATAAGAAAGACCATACCGTCGACTTTTTATTTATCACCTAGACGCAATGCTAAAGCGGCGAAACGGTTTTTAGGTAAGGCGTTGAAAGGACTAAAGTGTTGGGGGTTCCCCTCCGCGATTAAGATCGACAAGGCCGCTTCCTATGGGGGGGCTATGACAGAATAAAGAGAGTAGGTCAATGCCGTGAAGCGATTGAACACAGGCAAATTAAATACCTGAACAATACATAGAAACAGATCATGGAAAATCAACCCAGTAAGAGGATTTAAAACGATGAAGACGGCTTATGCCACTATCAAAGGATTTGAAGTGATGCACATGTTTAAAAATGACAATTCAGTATTTAGTTATCAGGTAAAGGAATAGCAGGAGAGATCCGTCTAATCACCAATGCATTGGTAAACTATTAATCATTATTCAGGGGCTTTTTTGATGAACTCAATGCCACGAAGGTTAGCATGGCGAATCAGGGTTGGGGGCGATATATTATTTTTTAGTGCCACAGATTTTTTAAACTCAAACAAACCAGATGAGTAATCCAATAATGCTTGGTTGATTTTTTCTTCGGTTGTACGATATTGGTTGTTCACTACATTGTCTTTATTGATGTTTTTACGGATTGTTCGATTCTTCTCTCCCCAATGTGTTAGGGATTCTAATTGCTCAAATTTCATGATGTTCTATTAGGTATTTAAAAAGCGTGAGTATTACATATTTTGTTGGTGGGAGAATTAACAAAAGAAAAAAAATCACATTTTCACATGCTCTATACAAATCTAATGCATCCACATAAAATTTTAAAAGAGAGTTTTACTCGACTGTAATATAAGCGTTGGGTTCATTTTATATTAGGAGAGAATGCTATGTGGGATAAAATTCCCCTTGAGAGTTTATACGAGAAATCTTTAGAATTATTGTTGACCTTTGGTCCTAAGTTTATTTTAGCGCTGATTGTTCTGATTACTGGTTGGTGGCTTGTTGGTAAAGTAAGTCGAACAATCGAAGTTGCTTTAGAAAAAATGAAATTTGAGTCTGGGTTAAGAGGCTTTTTGTCTTCCCTTGCTTCTGTTGTTTTGAAAATATTGTTGATTATATCTGCCGCTTCTATGTTAGGTGTAGAAACAACGTCATTTATTGCTATGCTCGGTGCTGCTGGTTTGGCTGTAGGGATGGCTTTGCAAGGTAGTTTATCGAATTTTGCCGGTGGGGTTCTTATTCTCTTCTTTAAACCATTTAAGGTTGGGGATGTCATTGAAGCACAAGGTCACATGGGGAAAGTTGTAGACATACAAATTTTTGTTACAGTTCTACTGACGTACGACAATCAAAAAATCATTATTCCAAATGGCTCATTATCAAACGGTACGGTGAAAAACCTTTTCTGTGAAGAGAAACGTCGTATAGATATCGAGTTTGGTATCAGCTATGGTGATGATATTCACAAAGCAAGATGCGTCCTAATGCAAGTAATGGATGATTATGACTTAATTATTAATGAACCCATGCCAACGGTGCATGTTAGCCAGCACGGGGACAGTCATGTAGGTATGTTGATATGGGCGTGGGTTAAATCTGATAATTATTGGCCAGCTTATTTTGGTCTGTATGAACGTGTTAAAGATGCATTTGACGCACAAGATATTACGATCCCTTTCCCGCAGCGCGATGTTCATATTCACAAGTGATTATAGGGAGGTGTAGCTCCCTTTTTCATTTTAATTCTAAGCACTTACTTCATCAGTAAGTGGTTAGAATAATTCACTTAGGCGTTACCTATAATTCTATTATTCGGCTATAACGTCAGGTACCGATAAAACGTCGCTCTCGATATTGACAGTGACTCACAAATTGAATCTATAGATAGCGTCTTGTTTTGGTGCATCTGCTTGGTCATTTGCACCTTTGAGTTGCTAGGCTTTATTTTAGGTCGTCCACCCAACCTTCCTCTCGCTCTTGCCGCCTTTAGTCCTGCATTCGTTCTCTCTTGAATCAAGCGTCTTTCAAATTGCGCCAATGCGCCAAAGATATTGAACATGAGCTCACCTGATGCGGTAGTGGTATCAATAGCCCCATCTTGAATAGATTTAAAACCAACCCCTCTTTGCATCAATGATTCAATCAAACTGATAAGGTGCGCCATAGAATGTCCCAATCGGTCTAATCGCCATACGACCAGAACATCCCCTTCTTGTAGAGTAACTGATACAAGCCGCCAATCCAGGTCGGTCAGATTTTGCGCCACTGACCTTGTCGGTGAAAATATGACTTTCAGAATGCCACTTGGTAATTAAGGCGTTAATTTGCAGATGAAGTTCTTGCTCATCGGTACTGACTCGCGCATAGCCTATTTTTGACTCATTGACTCATTGACTCATTGACTCATTGACTCATTGACTCATATACCTAATTATTTTTTAGTTTGTAGGATTATAATTAATGAGATGACTTTATAAGACAGCTTGAGCCTGATTTGACTGCTTTTTCAGTCGTTCGCTTTGCATCTCATAATATGACCGTTTTATGAGATAGTTAATTGAGGTCACTGTCTCTAATGGTTTATTAATCATGTTAACAATGATTAAGCGTGTTATTCTTAAATCATTGCAGCAATGGATAGTGGTATGTGACAATTAAAAACAGCAGGCTCAGCCTAATTCAAAAAGAGATATTAAATTGTTTAGCGAAGGCGTTCGTGAAGGGTGTTAAAGAAGGTAAGGCTACGGTCATCAATCGCGCTGTGACACAAACACTCAACAGAGAGGTTCATCCCAACAATTTTCGTGTTTCCTGCAAAACTCTGGAAGAGCGAGGGCTTATCATGCGCCGGAAGGTCGGTTTTGACTGGTACATCAATATAACGCCAGAAGGGTTCGATGAGGCGCTTGAAAGGTTAAATGAAAGTT
>NZ_JBGOOD010000078.1:0-17297 GCF_041439475.1 Vibrio sp. 1S139 | reverse complement strand
AAGAGAAGCTGCTTAATAAGTAAGCAAATGATGACAACTACCTTGAAAAACACCGCTGTTGAGTAGATGGTTTTTAGCTATATATGTGAAATTTTAAGCGAGTTATCTTTCTGATTTGAAAGAATAATTAAATAGTTAAGATAAAAAAGTTGGCGAAAATCAGAAGCTTGGCATACACTTTCCTAGTAAATGACCTTATCTCATTGATTGAATAGGGTAAATGCTTTGGCGCTACTGGCGATGGTAGCAATGTTTAACATAGCTTTGAGGAAAGTTTTATGGCACTCACGAAGGCCGATTTGGCTGAGAACCTGGTTGAGACACTCGGATACAGCAAGCGGGATGCCAAGGAAACGGTGGAAGTGTTTTTCGAAGAAGTTCGTAAAGCGCTCGAAAATGGCGAACAGGTAAAACTGTCTGGTTTTGGTAATTTTGATCTTCGCGAGAAAAACGAGCGACCTGGTCGTAACCCGAAAACTGGTGAAGACATTCCAATTTCTGCTCGACGTGTTGTTACTTTTAGACCGGGACAAAAACTAAAGGCCCGTGTCGAAAATATTAAAATCGAGAAGTAGCCAAGCAATAGACCACGCCTAGCGTGGTCTTTTTGTATCTGCATAGAGTTTAAGCTAAACGCATTTCTTTAATTTTTAGTAACCTTTCTCAAACTTCATCTATTTACTGTCCGGTAAGAACTTGCTTTAGATGCGAAAACAGAGGCTAGGCCTCTGACTTTGAATCTTCACTCTAAAGGGCTTGTTGAACCTTACTTGCGATGTCTTCAGACACCCAAGGCTTCCATACCTGTGGTGAGCTTTCTAGAAAGTAATACATGTCTTCTTCGGCGTCGGCTTGGTTGTCTTCCATCCAGGCCAGCAACTCACTCATTTGTTTATTGGTAAAACCACGCTTTTCAAAGTATTGGTAGGCAAGAGGTTCGTTATTAGCAAAGGCTTCTGTGGTGATTGTGTGAACCGGTGCTGGTGGATACATGGTCACTTTAGGAGATTCACAATCAGGTTGTGTCGTACAGTTACGGAATTCCTCAATGTCAGTACCACTTCCGAAATCAACCTTCACCATTTCATACTTACCTAGCACAGGCGTAGGCGACCAGTAATATCCAAACCATGCTTTTTTGCGTTCGTAAGCTTTCGCTATCGTACCTGCTAAAGCGGCGCCTGAGCCGGGATCAACCATTTCAAAATTGTGATCTTCTAACTTAAGCGCATCGAACAGGTGACCGGAGGTAATCTGACAAGTCCAACCCGCAGGGCAGCTATAAAACGCAAACTTCTCATCATCTTCTGGGTGTTCAAACAGCTTTGCGTTTTTAATCACACCTTCAATGGTTGTAAGCTCTGGGTACTGTTCAACAAGGTAGTTTGGTACCCAGAAACCTTCTTCACCGCCGTTGACCAAAGACTTGCCCGCGTAACGTAGACGCTTATCCGCAACACCCTTATCCAACGCTTCTTTGATGCCATTAGTCCAAAGCTCTGGCGCAACATCAGGTTGACCTTTTTCAATCATTGACGTGCCCGTAGGGACGCTATCACCGGGGATTAAGTCCGCTTCACAGCCGTAGCCGTTATTCAAAATGAATTGGTCGACATGAGCAATAGGCTCGCCGAGTTCCAGTTCATGTCTGCAATGGTGATCTTTCCGCATTCGTCAGCACTAGCGTGTACAGAAAACGCAGCAAGTAGCGCGATGGAAAGCATGGATTTGTTATTCTGCATTGACGTAATTCCTTTTCTTGTCAGAAGCTTATTCGCTATAGAAACAGAAATGTTCGACGGAGAAAAGAGACTGAGATCTAAATTTAAACGATCTGATTATTTGGGATAGGAAGTGGAGAGGCTACTCAACAAGTACTAAAAAGGGCTGCGAGTGCAGCCCTTGTGATGTTTATTGGAATAGCCTATCTATGTGTTAAGCCGCTTTAATGTGCGTTGTAATGTACGGTTGCCATGCTTGTTGGTAAAGCTCTAAAGATTGGCGTCGTAGGCTATTGATTTGTGCCGCTTCGATATCGTTGATTGGGCGATGTTCTGCAATTGCGTGACGCTCAATGCCTTGGATAATTTCGTACAGCTCGTGCTCAGGACCACTTTTTACGTCAGCAATCGTTTTTAAGTGAAGTTGAACCTCTGCAATGATGTTGGTTTTAGGCAAACGAACCAACAAGTTAAGGTCACGGTAACCAGAGTCAGCCGGCGATTTAAACTTATTTTTCAGCTTAACAACGTCTGCTTCACGGCTTAGCGCTTCGTAAACTTCAACCAAGCTCTCTACATCGTTCGCGATGATAGTTGCACGGGCTAAGTCGGTAATTTTTGTCACATCACCATCAAGCTCAAGGGCGATTTTTTCTTCTGCGCGAGCTTGAGATTTAACGCCAGCAAATAGCGCTTCAGAATTGGTGAGTAGGGCAGTACTTTTACAGATAGTTTCTAGTTCAGCTTGGCCTTGATGCGCTTTGCTGTACAAAATATCGAAGTCGGTGTAAGGCTGAGTCGGGCGTGAGTCGAAGGCTTTGATGCCGTAAAGGCCGCTCAAACTATGACGGAATACGTTTGATGAAACTTGGTTTTGCGCAGGAGTGCGCGTTTGATCAGTCGAACTTGTTGAAACAGGTGCTGCTGCGAATGCAGGCGCTCGGCTCAATACCAATAGCATTAGGGCCGTCGTACGGAGAAATACACTCATTCAAACTCCAAAATACAAGGTTACAAAAACGGGTAGTCAAAAGGGGTAACCAGTAACGCATAAGAGTAAAAACAGCTTAACTAAACTCACTACATATTAAATGGGGCTAGCTAAGAGAGAAACCAACTCTAACGTTTAATATTGCTTTAAAATGTGAAGATATAGACAAATAATCCAACCGTTAGTTCCGCAATTATTAGAACTTTGAACTTAGCCAGTTTCTGATTTCATCGAAACCAATGTGGTACTTTAAACCAAGCTAAGGTTGCTCTTACTTCTCTATACTGTACCCTTGCATTATGACTGTTTAACATGAACGAAAGATGAATAATCCTGAATTTTGGCACAATAAATGGGCAGCCAACCAAATTGGTTTCCACCTTGAAGATGTAAACCCACTACTGATTAAATTTTGGGAAAAGACTGAGCCTAGCTACGAGAAGAGTGTGTTTGTTCCACTTTGTGGCAAAAGTGAAGATCTGATTTGGCTAGCTTCAAAGCATGAAGATGTTCAAGGTGTCGAGTTAAGTCAGATTGCGGTTCGCGCATTTTTTGCAGAGCACCTTTACACCCCGACTGTGACTCAAATCAGTGGTCAGCATGAGCTGTATCAATTCGATGAACTGAACATCTACACGGGCGATTACTTCTCAGCGCCAATCCAGCCTGTCGATACCATTTACGATCGCGCGTCTTTAGTCGCATTGCCTGAAGAGATGCGAGTGCAGTATGTCGAGCGTTTGAAACAACTGCTGAAACCGGGTGGTAAAGTCCTTCTGGTAACTCTAGATTATGACCAAAGCGAGATGGCAGGGCCTCCGTTTAGCGTACCTAAACTAGAGATCGATCAGTTGTTCTCAGGATACAAAATCACATTGTTGAATCAAGATATAGCGGACGATGAACATCCGAAGATTGCTAAGAAAGGCTTGTCTCGATTCAGTGAAGAAGTGTATTTGATTGAGTCAGACGCTTAAGTTCAGTTTGCTTAGTTAAGCCAACAGATAACACCAACAAAAAGACGGGCTCGATCGCCCGTCTTTTTTATTGTTCAGATTTGAACTCGTGATTGTTCAGAATTGAATAGCTGGTTAGTAAATCACTTTTACTTTAGAAGCACTCTCAATGGCATCTTCAATCGCTGTCTCAGTACTGTTACGACGAGTAAGCGCCACACCTAGACGACGGCGACCATCGATATCGGGTTTACCAAACAAACGAACTTGCGTTTGTGGTGCGTCTAGCGCCTCTGTAAGACCTTCAAAACGAATGTTGGTTGAAGTGCCTTGGCCAAGGATAACCGCTGATGCACAAGGGCCGTATTGCGTGATAGATTTGATCGGCATACCGGTAAACGCGCGTACGTGCAGTGCGAATTCCGATGAGTCTTGAGACATCAGAGTCACTAAGCCAGTATCGTGTGGGCGAGGGGAGACTTCGTTAAAGATAACGTGATCGCCTTTAACAAACAGCTCTACGCCGAAGATACCGTGACCACCTAGTGCATTAACCACTTGTTCAGCCGTGTATTGCGCGGCTTTAAGTGCGTTGTCTGACATCACTTGTGGCTGCCATGATTCACGGTAATCACCGTCTTCTTGGCGGTGACCGATAGGTGCACAGAAGTGAACACCGTCGACTGCGCGAACGGTTAGAAGCGTGATCTCGTAATCAAAGTCGATGAAGCCTTCAACGATCACACGACCCGTACCAGTACGACCGCCTTCTTGTGCGTAGTCCCAAGACTTCTGAATGTCTTCTTCTGTTTTGATAACGCTTTGACCTTTACCTGAAGAGCTCATTACTGGCTTAACAACGCAAGGCATACCGACGAATTCAACAGCGGCTGAGAAATCTTCAAAGGTGTCTGCAAAGCGGTAAGGAGAAGTGCTCAGTTTTAGCTCTTCTGCGGCTAGACGACGGATACCTTCGCGGTTCATCGTTAGCTTGGTCGCATTCGCAGTTGGAACGACATTTAAGCCTTGCGCTTCTAGCTCTACCAACTTGCTGGTGGCAATAGCTTCAATTTCAGGAACCACATAATCTGGCTTTTCTAGTTCAATGATCGCTTGAAGTGCATCGCCGTCTAACATGTCTAATACATGGCTACGATGCGCAACTTGCATTGCTGGTGCGTCTGCATAACGATCACAAGCAATAACTTCCAAACCTAAACGTTGGCACTCGATAGCAACTTCTTTGCCGAGTTCACCTGAACCTAATAGAAGTACACGAGTAGCATTTTCACGAGTAGCAGTACCAAACATAGAAATTCCTTCCGATCTTTTGAACGATTGATTGAAAACGGGGTGATCATACTTATTTCAATGACAAAAGCAAACGTTTGCGCAGGTTGTTGCGTTAATTACAGGCATAAAAAAAGCAGCCCTGTTAAATAGGGCTGCTTATTTAAATTTTTGTTAATCAGATGTACTTAGATTGCTAAGTAAGTCACTGGAATGTCGGGATTAATCGCTTCTAATGTAGATTGCGTATCCGCTAGGTGACTGATGCTACCTTCTGCGATTTCAACCAAAGCAGCACTTTCAATTTGTTCGAAATCGAAGCCAGCCAGTTTAAGTTGAATTAACGCGACTTGCAGAGGAGGTAGGCTCGGGTTGAACGCTGCATTTTCTGCGTAAGCACCCGTGAAAATCTCACCTGACGTCAGTTGTAATGAAACGCCACTTAGGTTTTTGGTGTAAGGAGCATGGCTACGGTTTAGTGCAGCTAGCGCTTCTACAACAATAGGCGTTGTTTCTTCGGTCGTGTACTTATGATCAAGCTTCGTCATTAGGCCTGTTGTTACACCTAAATCAGCAGGGCCGAACGAGTCTGGTAGGTACTCTTGCAGAGACATTTCATCACGTTGTGGAAGCTGAACTTTAAGTTCTTTTGCTGTTGTCAGTTCGTTCATGAATTGACGACAGTGACCACAAGGACTGAAGTTGATGGTGATATCTGAGATACCGAGTTCGCCTTTCATCCAAGCGTGGCTGATTGCAGATTGCTCAGCGTGAACGGTTTGACCAAGTTGAGCACCTGCGATTTCAAGGTTTGCACCAAAATACAGAGTACCAGACAAACCACGCACGATTGCACCAACATAAAAGTCAGATAACGGAGCGTAAGAATACGCTGCGGCAAAAGGAAGTAGCGCAATACGTAGTTCGTCATCCGCTAGACCACTTGCTTGCAGTAGGCTAGCAAATTGTTCTGGAGACAATGTCGCGTCAAAGTTGTCTGCTAATACGATGTCACTCAAAAGCGCTTTCATTGATGATGGAGCACTTTCCAGCGCCAGGGTAATACGACTGTTCATGTTGAATCCTTAATTGACCTTAGGCTTTAAGTTTATGCATTGCTCAGGAATTTTCTGTGATAAAGATCACTATTGAATTGTTGTTGTTACATTGGTTTGCATAATTAGAGTGAGGTCACACTTGAAATCGATTACAAGAGCCATTTATACAGCTGATATCGCACTTAGTGCTCGTAAAAGACCGTGACTTGACTGCTATTGCTAAATAAATGCGAATAAAAAGCCCAAACAGACACTGTAATAAACAGCATTCTGGTTGGGCTGGATCGCGTAGTGATCGTTTAGGTTAAGAATAGAACCAAACCACGAGCGAAAATATACTCGGTGCAATGATTGAGGTGATAACCCCACAAAGAACCAATGCCAACGAACTGAATGCCGCATCTTCCTGATTCTTTTCCGCACAAGTCGCGGTGCCTAAAGCGTGAGACACGGTACCCATGGTTAAACCACGGGCGATCGGGCTCTTAATACCAATGAGGTTGTAGATTGGGTAAGCAAAAATTGCCCCAAATAGACCTACAATCAATACCAGTATTGCCGCAATCGCTGCTTCACCACCTAAATGGCTCGATACTTCCATTGCAATTGGCGTGGTGACTGATTTGCCTAACAAGCTCGCAATCAAAGTTAAGTCCGCTTTAAATGCTACTGCGATCACTGCCGTTGTTGTCATCGACATCACACTGCCTAGCGTGCACGCAAAGGTAATGATGCGCCAGTTGGCTCTGATTTGAGGTAGCTGCTCATAAAGTGGGTAAGCAAGTGCAACAACCGCAGGCTGCAGCATGTAGGTAATCCAAGTGTTGTCAGCATAGTAAGTCTCAAACGGTACTCTAAAGAACGTGAGAATCGGAATGATGATACCAATGCTGATAAGCAGGGGGTTACACAGCGGCGAGTTTACTTTTTGACTTACCCAGCGAGCAAATAGGAATACCACGATGGTGAGTAGAATCCACATGATCAGTTACCTCTCGAAAGCAAGCGGTCTAAGAACCATGATAAGGATACTAACACCAATAATGTGCCACCAACGGCGCTCGCCATAATTGGCAATGCATTCGCGATGAGCATTTCGAAGTGATCCATCAACCCAACACTGATCGGAACGAACAGTAAGATCATTAGGCGGATAATCAAACTTGCACCGGGCTGTACCCAATGCGAAGGCACAATACCAATCACCATGGCGGCAAACAGAATCAACATGCCAAAAATACTGCCTGGAATCGAGGTATCCAAAAAGTGCTGTAACGCGTTACCTGCTGTAAGTGCACCTATGATTAAGGTGAAGGAGATTAAGCAGTAAACCAGTTGGATCAATCTTTCTTTCAAAGTGTTACGTCTCTTGATAATGGAATTAGCTAGCTAACTTTTCTACGTATTGATAAACCGCCTTCAAGATAGCCATTTTCTTCTCGTCACTTTCATGTTCGTGCGCGAGGTTTTCAAGGTTGAGCATGTACTCTTCTAAACGGCACTCATAAAACTCACGACAATGGTTCGCCCATTTCAATTGCTCAGCTTCGTCGAGCGTCCATGGGAAGTTACGCGCACGGTAACGGAACAGTAACGGTTTAATTCGTTCGTCACTGAAGGTGATATCCAAAGCCGCCAAGTTGTTCGGGTCAGTTTCGCGAATGATGTTCATCGCTGTTTTATCAGCAGGTGAAAAGAAACCGTCGTAAAGGTGTGTATCAACATCATCACTCTTTTCGTACTCGCGCTCTTGTGAATACAGGCCGATCAGTTTTTCGCGGATCTCTGGGTGTTCGCGCAGCAGTGCCAAGTTTTTCAGGCATTGTTGGCGATCGATACCGATGGTTTCAGCATTTTCAGCCGTTAGCGTTTTGGCTGGAGCAAGAATAGGGCACTTGTTTAGCTGAACCAATTTGATGGGTACGGGTAGTTCGTCTTCACCCAGTTCACTGCGTTTGGTATAGAGCCTTTCTCTGAGTTCATCAGCGTCCAGTTCTAACAGTGGGCTTGGATCTTTGGCTAAATCAACCACGATAACCGCATTTTGATTGGTTGGGTGCCAAGCCATAGGCACAATCCAGCTGGTGTAGTTGCAGTCACGGCCAAACATGCCTGAAACGTGCATTAATGGTGTCATGTTTACGATATCAACCAGATCATTCAGCTTACGCTTATGACGCATGTTGTAAAGGTAATCGAACATCTTAGGTTGCGCAGCTTTCAGCTTTTTCGCTAACTCGATGGTCGCAATAACATCGGCCATCGCATCGTGCGCGTTCTCGTGTTCAATGCCGTTTGCCACAGATAGGTGTTCCAGTTTGAAGCTTGGGTAACCTTCTTCGTTCTCTGGCCAAACAATGCCTTCAGGGCGCAGTGCGTGAACAGCGCGCATTACATCTAATAGATCCCAACGTGAGTTACCATTCTGCCAACTCCACGCATATGGGTCGATGAAGTTTCGGTAACAGGTGTAACGCGTTACTTCATCATCGAATCGAATACTGTTGTAGCCAAGGCTTGTGGTGTTTGGTTTCGCCAACTCAGCATGGATCTTAGCGATAAACTCTGGTTCAGGAAGACCTTGTGAAGCCGCTTTTTGTGGTGTGATACGGGTGATCAGTGCAGCTTCAGGCGCAGGGAGGTAATCAGCGGGAGGTTGGCAATAGATAACCAGAGGCTCTCCAATAACATTGAAATCTTGGTCGGTACGAACACCCGCAAATTGACTCGGACGGTCTTTTGCTGGGCTAACGCCCCACGTTTCGTAATCGAAAAAGAAGTAGGTCGGCTGATTATCTGAACTCATTGAATTTCCTGAACAGCAAGCGCGGAACGTTTACTGTGGCTGAAGGTTAGTTTTGTTCAGTATCTGATAGTATGCGGTACGCGTGCAACCCAGATCACAAATAAATTGCCGGAAAACGGTGCTTTACTATTCAATCGAGTCAGTGGGGAAGGTTTTGAAACCGATTGAGGCGGTTTCTTAGTTAATACAATCTGTCTATCGTCCGTTTAATCCGATGGAGGCGAGAGTATCAACTGGACTTTCTGCTTCATGGTTAACTCTCGGTTCTTCAAATCTTTGAATATGGCCTTCCATTCTTGAAAGGTGACCACTATCGGATTAAAACTGTTCACGGGTTTGGTGACGCCATAACGTACAGTTTCAACTTCAGGTTCGAATGTACCAAATAACTTATCCCAGATAATAAGAACGCCGGCGTAGTTCTTATCAATGTATTGCGGGTTTTTGCCGTGATGTACTCGATGATGCGAAGGGGTATTAAAGATGTATTCAAGTGGCCCCAAGCTTCGTATCCATTGTGTATGGACGAAGAACTGCAAACCTAGATTGAGAAGCACCACAAAGATGACCCACTTAGGGGCAAAACCTATGATGACCAACGGTATCCAGAAAAGCCACATCCCAGCAAGTGGATACATTAAGCTTTGACGGAAAGCCGTACTGAAGTTCATGCTTTCTGAACTGTGGTGTGCCACGTGTGCTGCCCACATCCAGCGAACACGATGGCTTGCTCTGTGGAACCAGTAATAGCAAAAGTCTTGCAACACCATCAATACAACAAAACTCAGCACGCCCATTTCAATGTCCATTAAGCGCCAACCAAACATCCAGAGATACAGCTGCACGACCAATAACCCGGTGAGCAAATCGGAGAGTTGATGCATTCCCGCCAGCGTGAAATTACACATCACTTCTGAAAGCTTATAGCTGGAGTTATCAGGCAGTCGACCTTGCTTCTGACCGATAAAATACTCAGCCAACATGCACACCACGAACAAGGGCGCTAATACCAGCAGTAGCCATTCTGGGTAATTGATTAATGCGTCGATATTCATGTTTTATCCTTGTTGAGACGCCATACGCGTTCTTAGTATCAAGTTTACTTAGACTTGCTCGCCTGAAATTCAGTTAGCAAAATTTCGCTACCAGCGAGCAAAGTGATCTTCTGTTAGGCCAAGAACACCATCGAGTTGATGTGTCACTCCATTGTTGTCTTCAATCGAGCCAGAAAAGTGACCAATGAACTGACGAAAGTTACTTTTTAACAGCCATAAATTGAGCTTTTCGCTGCGATTATTTAAGGGCGTAAAGGTCAGGTTTATACGTCCATCTTGTGATGTTATCTGCCAAGGTAAATTGGTGTCTTGGCGACTAAACGCAAACTGTACCGGGTTAAGTAAGTGCCGAGTTCCATTGATCCATAAAACGTTCTCGCAGCCTCCGGTTTCATTGACGCCTGCTGCGAGGTTCAAACCAATATCTGTCCCATTGGATTGCGTGTTGATGCTTGCCCAGCGCCAACTGGTTTCACGTCTCATGTAACCCGCTGAAAAGTCATAACCGGCACGAGCTTGTTCGAGAACGAGTGATTCTCCCTTGATTTGGATTTCACCGCTGATGCGCAAAGCATTGTGCTTTTGGGTGTAAGTCCAACCTGAATAACCCGTTGGGCTGCACATCGCCATGGGCAAGCTGTCGGTTTCAGGCTCTAAAGAAATATCGGCCTTGATGAATTTCGTATTCAAGCGAACTCGCCATTGTCCGCCCTCGATATAGAAAGCAATGCTTTGATCTGCAATGCTTGTCTTTCCTTCAAATGGTGAAGGCGTTACATGCTTATCAAACCCTAATGGCCTCAACCAAGATGACTCTTGCAGATGGTTGTTTTCTATGTCGTACAGATAACAAAATGCCGAGCCTAAGTAGCGAATATCCGCGATAGCGACGCCGATAATGTGTGTGTCGGTGACGATGCTGACAAACTGGAATTGCTTATAGTGGAAGTGCTTCTGCCAAGGGTTTGCTTTTGAATCCATCGAGTTTCGGTAGTCAAAGTTCTCGATGTTTAGGTGTTTAAGGATGCCATCGAAATGCCCAATGATCGGCTGACCATTAGAATTAATCAAACTGTGTGGGGCTGGGTTGGTTTTTATCATTGCGATGGTTCACATTATTTTAACAACTAAAGCCATTGTGCGATGAGTAGCGTAGAATTGGGAGGTCATATTCGGACAAGAGCGCGTTACCAATCACGATTTTGTCAGCATGTGTTGTTAAGGCTGAGTAGTCATGTTGATGGGAATGGGCTCGATATAAGGAGAGACTATTGGAGATTATCGCGGAGTATAAGCCAACCGGACATAGGCACCAGTTGGGTACATTAGATATCGCGCTGCTGTTGAATACGCTAGAGCAACGAGGTATCGATATTGAAAGGCTACTCAATGATGTGGGTTTGCCGAACATGGATTGGCGAGGTCCGAATGGAAAACTGACTTACGCTGACAAGCTTTCGTTGTTTAGCGCGGCTAATCAGAGTTTTCCTCACGATGGTTTGGGGCTTTGGTTGGGAGAGCTCGCTAGCTTGAGCCACTTTGGTGTGTTGGGTTATGCGCTATCAACCAGTCAAAATGTCGGGGAGGCCATCAAGTCGGGCTTCAAGTATTTGCGCCTGAACGGTCCTATCTTCTCGGTTAAATTGTTTCTAGATTCCGAGCAAGCAGTGATTCAGATTGAGAACACATTGGAAGTGGGCGATCTGCTTCCTTTCTGCAGTGAATATTTCTTGAGTTCAATCGTCTCTTTATTCAAAGAGCTGACTGGTCATGAGTTGGATATTCATATTTTGGCTTTGCCTTATACACGCACTAATTACGCCAAGCTCTATGACGATCGTTTCCAGTGCCCTGTAGTTTTTGAGCAGAGCCATTGTGAACTGCGTTTTGATGTATCGGTTTTGTCGCAAACCTTATTGACTCATGATGCAGCGACACTGAAGCGCTATCTTGCGTCTTGCCAGTCGATAATGGAAACGTTGGACTCTGAGCATCTGCTGACTAACCAGATCAAAACGATCTTTTATCAAACCGCAGGCAGTTTCCCGAATATTGAACAACTCGCGGATGAGTTTGGTTGTAGCTCTCGTACACTCAGGCGAGAGCTAGTGACCCATGAATCCAGTTACCAAATATTGCTTACCGAAGTTCGAGTGGAGCTGGCCAAAGAGCTATTACTCGGCACAACCATGAGCATTGATGACATCGGTGAAAGGCTCGGTTATAGCGACCCTGCAAATTTCAGAAGGGCGTTTAAAGGTTGGCTCAATAAAACGCCCGCTCAGTTTCGTGATGGTTTAAGTTAAGGCGTTACTTGCTAAAGAACTGCTCCCTGAAATCGGTGACTTGCTGTTGATAATAACTGTCCCAATCTTGTTGAGTCCAAGTGGCATAACTTGATGATCGCTGAGAGTCTAAGGTCGCTTTGAGCTGATCCAGTTGCTCGTGATAACTCATCACGGTTTGTTGCTGTTGTGCGACTTGTTGTTCTCGCGCGGCAATGTTGCTGGCCTGCGCTTCATCTAAGTAGGCATCTTGAAGGTCGGCTTTGACTGATGCTACTTCAGCAGGGCTATAGCTGCTGGGTATCAAAGATACTGCCAGTTCATATTTTTGAAGCTGTGTTTCGGCGTTTAACGTGCCCGTATTGTTTTGCCATTCACTAAGCAAATCTTGATAGTTGGCCAAAAACTGGCTCGCTTCGTTCTTTTCAAGGGTGTTAGCGTCAAGCGTAAAATCCAGATGAGCAAACTGGTCAGCGAATAGCTGGTGGGCCAACTCTCCCCATACTTGTTGTGCAGATTGCTTGAATAAGGCAACACGATCTTCAAGAGTCTCTATGGATTCAAGTGGGATAGTGCTTTGTGTTAATTGCCAGTCAGCCGATAGCTGCGGATAGTCGCTCAGTAACTCAAACCATATGCCCGGCAATTCTGATTTCAATCGTGCGAGTTGCTCTGCGCAGTCATCGCGTTGTTGGCAAAGCTTCCAGAACCCATCGAGTTCATCGAACAAAGCCTTGCCTTCAAGCTCACTCAAGTTTTCAGCAAGAATTTTACCGTCCAGTGCTCCGGCTGGGGCTTGATTGCTGTGCGATGCGGAGTTTTCCGAACTAGCGGTTGCAGTAGGCGTGGAATTATCGTCATTAGTTGCCGTAGAAACACGCGGCTTAGGTTCTGTGTGTTGAGCAGAAGATAGCGCTGTTTCGTTCGTTTTTGATGACCACGAATAGCAAATAATGCTCGCCGTTAAGACGAGCATTAGGATTAATATAACTCGATGCATTATTGGTTCACCGAGTTACTTGATCACGGCGCTAACAGGGAAGTGGTCTGAAAGGTTGTAGTGCTTCCATAACTCACTGCTTGTTGATCTTGGGACATCCACGCGATTGTAGTTATGCGCTTTAGCGGCATACTCTGAGCTCACTACCACATAATCGAGATACTCAACGTTCTCGCCACCCGACATAGGCTCTCCCGCAAAGTTGTTGATGCGTGGGTCAAAGGTAGAAGCGGTGTAACCTGAGTATGTTGGTTCATCAGCCTGCAGGTTAGCAAACATCTGTTGATAGTCGCTTGGGAACTTGAGCTTGTTCACGTTGAAGTCACCGCTGTAAACCACAGTTTCTGATGCCGGGATATTCAGAGACTGCGCCAGTGCACGCATCTGCTTGAATTGACGTTGTCGGTAATCACGAGCGGTGTCCGTATCGAATGATGCCGTGTGGGTACCGAAAACATGGTAAGCCTGACCATTCTTGATAACTTCCGCGTAGTTAACACCTTTATCAGCAAAGCAATCTGTGCCCGTGCAATCAGGGAAAACATACTGCGCTTCATTAACGATAGGATAGCGGCTGACAATGATCACACCACCGTCGTATATGTTAATCCCATCTTTATCGAGCATTTTAGTTTGATAAGGATACTCTTTCGCAAGCTCACGCAAGAACTCATCTCTGCCGTTAGCAAACACCTCTTGAAGCGCCAACACGTCATAGCCCTTTACATATTGAGGGAGTAGGTCATAGCGGTCACCAATATGTGAAGCGATGGCAGGCAGCGCCCAGATGTTGTAAGTCATGACATTGGAGTTATAACTCTATGGCATTTATTCAAATATGAGATATATGCCAAGGTTTTATAAAATTGATTAACCATTGAAAATTAACATATTGTCTTATCGGAATGATAAGTGGTACGCGCGCGAATAATAGGGTCAGTTAATGCTTTCGAGTCGGTGGAACAGCCAATATTGGCGTGCTTAAGTGAAAACTGTGTGTCGCGGTAAAGTGGAGGTTGTGAGCAACAAGAAGGGAATATGGACACAGCTTAGAGCTATCAGCATAAATTTTGCGATTGTTCTGTAATTTACTCTTGTTCAGTAAACAGAAACCTCAAAAACAGGTATGATAGTGCCGTTTTTAATCCTGAACTGGGAAAGTCATGGCAAAGTTAACACTCCAAGAGCAGATGCTTAAAGCTGGCTTGGTAAATGAGAAAAAATTAAAGAAGGCGAAGAAAGGCTCTAAAAAGTCTCGCGTTCAGTCTCGTGAAGCAAAAGCGGCAGCAGAAGAAACTAAACTGGCGCAGCAAGCGAAAGACAAAGAGTTAAACCAACAGTTGAAAGAACAACAGTTGAGCAAAGAAATTAAAGCTCAAGTGAAGCAACTGATTGAGATGAACAAGATCGAACAGAAGAGCGGTGAGATCAAATACAACTTCACCGACGGTACGCTAGTTAAATACCTTTACGTAGAAGAGCTGACTCAAAAGCAACTAAGTAAAGGCATTCTAAGTATTGCTCGTCAAGGCGAGAGCTACGTTGTTATCCCAACAGCAGTAGCGAACAAGATTGCTATGCGCGACGAAGAATCTATCGTTGATACGCAGGCAGGTAGCACAGACGAAGTAGACGAAGATGACCCGTACAAAGACTTCGTGATCCCAGATGATCTAATGTGGTAATCCGTTTTGCCTAGCTCCATTTTAATGGTTAGCTAAGTTTACAGGATCTAAGAATGCAGCGAACAATCACTCGATTGGCGCTGCATTTTTTTGGCGCGAAATGACTTCAACAAATCTTGAATAACGCTTAGTGTTCTGACATGCCGTAAACAAGGCTATCATTGGCACTTGCATGATCGATAAAATCGGTATTAGCGAGCTGTTCGTGTTGGTCATAGCCATCGAAGTAACAGTCGCCAATTTCATTGCGCGGGCAAACGTGAATGTGGTCTTTGATGACCAGTTCGGTAGAGCAGCATGGGCAGTGTTTTACATGTCCAGTGAGTACCGTAGATCGATTTGGTTTCATACATCCTCCTGATAGGCACTGTAATCTGATTGCCTATTTGCACCCTAAGTTACGCAAATTAGTGTGTCGTTATGATTTCATTTTTAAGTCAATGAAAAACGATTCAGAAAGTGAATACTTAGCGGCTAATACAGATGTATGACTGAGAGAATGTAAGACGAATCAAGCCCAGAGCAGACGCAATGGGCTTGGAATAACAGCTGAAACTTTCTATGGGCTTATGGCTGCATTGGGGTAAGCGTTAGCTGAGCGCTGTTATAACCCAGTTGCGCTAGGGCTGCAGGGTCGAAGTCAGTCAGAACCTTGATGTCACCAGCGTAGTAGGGTGTGTAATCGCCTGAAGGTGTCATGGCGTTAAATGAATCAATAGAGTGCTCGGTACCAATATCGATCATTCCAGAATATTGTGACTCCGCACTAAACTGGCCTGAAACATAGGTGTAGAAAGGACGGACACTGGCACCTGCGGCGTACTGCATGCTACTTAAACCATTGGTGTTGATTGCCCAGCTCCAATCCCACCATTTCATCTCTCTAGGAATATAACGGTGATCCCATTGGTAGCGGATATTGGCTTGATCTTCGCTGGTGGTTCCCATGGTAAAGGTGTGAGAGACCGTCGGGCGGTTTGTTGGGTGTGAGCTTAGCGCATTGCCGCTATAACGAAGGAAACCTGTGAAGTTCACGTCGTAACTCATGCTGGTTTTGATACGGTATGGGTAAGTGATGGTAGAGCGTAAGAACTCTACTTGAAAAGGAAGTACTGAGTGAGCAGGCACGGTGATGATGGCTTCCAGTTCTGTTGGTTCAAAACGAGCACCATTGTTGGTATCGGAGAAACGTTGGCCATCTTCTAGCGCTACTCTTACTTCTGTCTTTCCAACTTGTGGCCAATGAAAGGTTTCATCAATGACGACTGAATCAGCAAGGTCGAAGCGTTGGGTTTTACTCCATTGTGTGGATTGCTCAAAATGAAGGTCAACGACGATTTGTTTAGACTGATCGTCGTCATTGATTGCATAAGCCGAGACGGTTTCAATCAGTTCTTGGTCGGTCTCTGTCATAGAACCGTGTAAAAACGATGTGTTATCGAGCGTGTAAGCGAAGTTATCAACAGTGATGCTTGTCTTCTCATCACAGCGATCACCGGCACAGCTTCCATCGTTATTGCCTTTAATCTCCCAACCATTGTTAAGCGGTTTTATTGCCATGTCTTGGCCGACGTAACGCGCGCTATCGCCTCCAACCCAAGCGTAACCGAGGTTATGGGCCAAGTAACTCAGTGGCCTGATAAAGTTCGTGTTGTCGCTGACTAAGGCGCGTTGAATATCAAGGTTATTGTTCGTTTCGATAGCTTGCGCTTCGTAGTAAGGCAGGCCTGCGTCTGGGGTATTGGGGTAGCACCAAGTATTGTCACTTGGTTGTCCTTGTTTGATGAGCCCGTGGTAGCCAGACCCCATGATCACCCAGTCATTTTTAAGGCCAGCAATGTCCCACACATTCATGCGAGATAGTAGGGCGGTTTTGTGTTCTTGAGCTTCTGTATTACTGAGCGGACGATAATCGGAACGGCAGATATCTTCATCGAGGTTATCCAATACGATTTGGTCTGAATATATCTTGGCATGAGTGGCAAAAGAGATGAAACAGAGGGCAGAGCTAAATAGAACGGTTTTACTGACGTTAAGCATGAATAAGTTCCTAAATGCCATTATTTGGCTATTTTTATTAGAATCGAGTTATTAGATTTTATTGATATTATTTAAAGCCGAGGGGCTCTAGCGGGGTGTACTTTGTCATATAAAACAATGCCAAAAATACTGAAATGAATTGAAAATAAATACTTATAGATATCAGGAGGTTGTACTGTTCAACTTGTTGTTTGATAAAGACTTATCTTGATGACTTCAATTAGTTTCAACAATCCAATCTATGGGTGATTAATTGTTGAACGTTTCTGTTTTTGAAGCCTCGTTATTTGGTATGTTGGCTTGGAAAATTTAGGCCAGCAAGATGGATTAGATAGGTTTATTGTTTAAAGGAGGGCAGGGCGCGAGCACACTTTGTTCAATTTATAACCCAAAGAAGACTCGTGCCCGAT
>NZ_JBGOOD010000077.1:0-18510 GCF_041439475.1 Vibrio sp. 1S139 | reverse complement strand
TTTTCGATAATCGCTGCAAGGCCGTTGATGGACTTTCTAAAATCGACGCTTTCACAATACAAGTAAATCTCTGGAGCGCTGAGCATGCGTTTCATGATAATGCACCGATAAGCTCTGCGAGATAGGCCGCTGGCGTGCCTTGAGGAATACTCAGCTCAACATTATTGACGAGAAGAGTCATGTTAGCGGTGGCTATTTGAGCTTGGTATTTCGTTGTCTTTTCGACGACCTCCGCTCGCACAAAGCCTTGGGATACATCCGCTTTTTTGAGTTGCTGGCGCTTAGCATAAAACGTTGAGGGATTGAGTTCATTGAGCTTACAAAATGCGAGCGTTGACAATGAACTCGATTCAGATTGCTCGATAAGCGTTTGCCATTCTTGATTAGTGTGTCGTTTTCCCATTTCAAGTCTCCTCATGGTTGGAGACTTGATCTTATTATTCGTGTTAGGCGATTAGAATGCGGGGTTTATGGAGCGCTTACGAACGTTAGGCTAACAAGCGTTAGCTTAGCAAAGCAGAAATTTAGTCTTGTGTTTACTGATTCATACGTAGTGTGACACTTATGGTGGTTAAGCATGACCTGCTTTAGCTCGCTCGGAGCGCTTCTGAGCCTCTACAGCGCTGGCAAAAGACTGCCCAATAACTTTAAAAATGATTTCAGCATTATCAACGTTCTCAGAGTTAATGATGGTGTCGCTGTATGCCAAATGCAGCTCACCGTATGAGGCTATCTGGCCGATAGCGCCGACCAACTCCATAACCTTGTGGCGACCCAGCCGAGTGATATCCGATACAATGATGCTTTGTTGAGAGGCGGTGAGGGAAGATAACTTCCGCTCACGAATCTCTGTCTTGGTGGCAGACACATGCTCTTCTATCCAATCCGTTATTTGTATGCCATGTTTATCAGCGTACGCCTTGATAGCTTCTCGTTGTGATTCGCCATCGGCTCTTTGTGAATCTGATACTCGAATGTAGCCAATCATGCCTGCCCCCAAGTTGTGTAGTTATTTGTTCATGGACGGTTATTTGCTGTTTAGGTAGTCCAGTACAACTTCATGGTGATCTTTGGTTTTGAACTTGTTGAATACATGCTCAAGGTTGCCAGATTCATCAATCAGGAAACTGGTTCTCACAACGCCCATGTTTTCACGCCCCATGAACTTCTTGAGCTGCCAAACACCGTACTTCTCACACACTTCGTGTTCTTCATCGGCTAGTAGAGTGAAGTTCAGCTCTTGCTTGTTGATAAAGTTGGTTAGCTTTTTCGGGGTGTCTGGGCTTAAACCAAGCACAACAACGTTGTGGGCATCTAGTTCAGCTTTAGTGTCACGCAATCCTTGAGCCTGAACGGTACAGCCCGGAGTTGAAGCGCGTGGGTAGAAGTAAAGCAGCACCTTCTTTCCTTGAAGCTCAGATAGCGTCACTGGGTTATTGTCTTGGTCATTCAGGGTAAAATCTGGTGCAGTTTGTCCGGTTTCGATTGCCATTGGTTTTGTCCTTACTTTCTCAATTAATGGTATTTGGCGTAGCGTTCTTCGCTACGTCCTTTTTAGAGCATTTTTATTTCGCTAGAGTGTACATTTTTATAGATGATTCAGTGTCCTGTCTAATGATTACACTAAACAGGATGTTTTTATTGGTAGTGGTTGTCCTTTCTAGATGCCGCACTAAACAGGATGCTCTTACCTAAAATCTCCCTTGATAAGGTTATCTGGTCTTGCTTTGACGACTTTGTCCATCGCCTTCACTCGCTGGCTTTCATGCAGCATCTCCATGAGTTCCTGAACCATTTTTATATGACTGGCTGCTTGTATGGCTAGTGCCTTTTCATGACTTCTAGCGAGGTCGAGGTACTCCTTTTTTTTCTTATTAGCTTGAGTCTTGTCGAGTTTTAGCTTTTTCACTTCCGCCTGTAACACATCAATAGGTGACTGGCTTAAATCATCTTGTGCTACACGAAATTCCAGTGACTTATTCTTCACCATATCCTGAACATCTTCGTGTCTGCGCAATGCCCCAACAGAAAGCCCCGCTTCTTTCTCGACGCTAATGTTATTGATTTTTAGCTTACCTTCTCGGACTTTCTTCCTTAGCTCTCGGTTTTCTGGTTTACCCTCTAACAGACGCTCTAGGGCTTTTATAAGCTTGTTTTTAGTGGCCTGTGTCATAGTGCAGTCACTCCGTAAGGTATCAGCAGTTCTTGAACCTCTTGAGGTATTACAACGGGTTCATAGCTGATATCTAAGTCTTTCATAATGCGTTCAGCAGCCGTGATTTTTATATACACTTCTGACGCTGTTTGAGGCGTTAATTCATCATGCTCAATGTCCCATAGCATATGAATTTCGGCTTCTTTGCGCTTAGCTTCGGCAAAAACAGCATCGATAATATAGTCGTTCTTACAGTCCACACACTCTAATAGGTTGACTTGTGTACGTAGGCTACAACCTGTTGAAGTGCAGTAAACTCCGGGGGCGACGGCGTGAATGTGGCGCTTTTGATCTCGGATTTGCTTTTTCCAGTAGTTGAGCGAGAGCATGTCGTCATCGACTTTATCTTTAAACAGGTTACGCTCAGCCTTCATCATGTTTTTGGCAAACTCTTTGCCCTTGCCACCCGCGACACGTTCTTTGTTCGCCAGCTTCTTGTAGATGTTGAAGTACACCTGCGCTTTTTGAACAATCCTTTCTTCATCAACAACGTGAGCCAAGTTCTCCTTTTTCTTTCTGATTTTCTGGAATTTACTGGCGTTCTTAGCGTAATGGCGTGTCATCGCCATCGATACATGGCTGAATTGTTGCTTGAGTTGGGGGAACGCGCAAAGCTCGAAGCCGATCAGGTAGTAGGCGAACGAGCGGCGGAGCTGATGACCTGAGAATTCATAGTTATCCCCTACATTAAACGAAAGGTTAGGGTCGGAAACCTTCAAATCGATGACATCGTTATTGGTTAGTGCAAGCTTTTCCCCTAGTGCGCTTTCAAACCAATGAGTCATATGTCTTCCTAGTTCTTTTTTAGTAACAGCACCACAGTCTTCTATTGTCTTGTGGAAGAATGCTTGGCTATCAGGGTGACGCTGTCTAAGTGGCGAATGTAGCGCTTGCAGCATCTCGTAAGCCTTTTTGCCGACCTCTGTGGTGACAAACTCATCCTGTTTTGACTGAGAGCCTTTGGTGGTTTTTGATAGGTCTGCATGAATAACGTGAATGGTTTGCTCTGATATGGTTTCTGTTGAACACCCATCAGCGATATGTAGGTGAAAGGTTTCATCAGAACGCATACCTGTGCGGGACATTAACGCCCAGAGGCAACCACCGTTGAGTTCTTTAAACAGCGATTGCGCTTTTGCAAGTCCGGTTACCATCCTGTTGCCAATCCTCAATGTTCGCTCAGGGTAGAACTTGTCGATGTAATTAAGGTTGATCGCAGGTTTGTGCTTGTAGAGCAGTTCAAAGGTCGATTCTTGTGTCGGGTTATTGAGTGCTAGAAAAGCAGCTTGAAAGGCTATTTTCTTTTCCTTATCACCTTTATTTGATGTAGATAAATACCACTGAAGCCCGCCATTTGTTTTGCACTTTGCTTCATTGCTAACAAGGTATTTAGCATACCCTTGGTAGGATTTCTCATGGTAGTCAGCAATGTAATCTGAAAGCTTGTCAAGCTCATCACGAATGGGGTATAGCTCGTTCACTAATGCTTCTGATTGTTGAAGTCCCAGATAGTACAGCCGCTGCGGGATAACCGTGTACTGCTCACGCTCTTTAATGACTAAACCAAAATCCGAGGCGTTTAACGCTTTGGTCAGACTGACATTAAACGGTAGTCGTGTTGCCTCTATGAACAGTTTATTGAGTGAGGTGTAGGGTGTTTCTCGTTCGAAGTCCAAATCGGTAACATCACTTAATACCCAAGTCTCTAACAGCTCAAAACTTAATAACTCAAAGCTATTGTGGCCTTCATTCAGTAACACAGAGGCGACTTTCTTTAACCCAGTGATAGTCTGCACAATGCTCCCAAAAGAATAATCTTTAGGCGAGAGCCACATCATACTCAATGCCAGTGCTCTCAATTGGTTTGTCAGGTTGCGCTCCATCACCTTTCCGTCAAGAAAGAAGTCTAGGGTATCCGGTTTGGTCGCATTCGGCTCAAAGAAGAGTTGGAGCTGACGCCAAGCGTTGTTGTCCCCAATTTTACCCAGTGACTCACCTGTGACGCTAAAACCAATATCTAGCGTCTCAAAGTCATCCCACTCGCCTGATTTAATGGCAGGCTCTAACACATCCTTCAGGTAGTTTGTGTAGCCACCAACATGATATTGCGCGCTTAACAGGGCATCTTGTTGGCCAATGTTGTACTTAGGTAGCTTTATCATGATTGGCTCCCAATTAACGGTGTTGGGCTAAAATGGCGTGATCCATAGATACCCGAGGGTGACGCCCGTTTTTGTTAAATAATGCCATTGCACCGTCGTATATATCCTTGCTGGCACCATCGAGGGTAAACTCAAAAGCGGCGATTCTTTCATGGACTTCCTCTTGCACGTTAGGGTACAGGTTTACTGCCTCCCTCAGTACATCAATGAAAGAGATAAGTTTATAGATGTGTTGAGTCTCATTGACGGCTTTGGCTGATTGGCATTTATGGCACATGTCGTATTCAGCACAAGGTAGCTGTAGCTTCATGGCGTTATTGGTTTCACGCTGGGTGTTTTTTCCACCTGCAATGTTTTGTTGCCCATAGCAATGAATGCCATTGGGATTGGTTTTTGCCCTTTCTTCCTCTTGCTTCTTTTTCCATTCATCATGCGTCAGCATTGTGATGCCAAGTTTGGCTGCAACTATCTCTTTTGCTAGCTCTAACCCCGTCTCTTCATCCAATAGCTCAATCACTTGTAGAGCTTGTGAGATGATGATTTTGTTGAGTCTTGGGTCACCATTGGCATAATGTTTATCAATGGTTTGAAGAAGGTTTTGCAGGAGGCTTTGTACGCCGCCTGCACCACTCACGGAGTACACTTGGTTACTTGTCATTTCTCGCCAGCGGCTTGATTGCAGTGAAATGAAGTATTCATTGGGCGCAATTGACCATGTTTTCATTAACTTAGCGCTGAATGGGTTTATTCCGTCCCAGTCTTTAGGGGCTTCTGCATGATGACCTCGCTTGAGCAGCAACCGCTCATAGTTTTTAGAGTCTTGTTTATCGGCTAACTCTGTGGCGAATTGTTCAATATCTTCGATTAACGCCTTGTCAGCAGCAGGAACAGAGAAGTGGTGGCTCTCGCCATTGCGGTATTTGAACGACACGCTGATGTTGCCCTTAGCGTCTTTATCCGAATAAGTCAGTGGCAGTAAGATGCCCTTGAGGGGTAAGTATGTGTAACACGATAAAATGCAGTAGGCAGCATTCGTTGCGCCTTGTGTGGCTATACTTTTTGAGCACGGGCGAGAGATTTTACTGACGACGGGTCGGCCTAGCGTATTCATCTCTTTTTTTAGCTCGATAACATACTGGTTTCGATAACTGTGAAACAACTCCTTAAACCATGGCAGGCAAGATGAACGAGTGGGTGAGAGTAGGTTTAGCTCTACCGTCAGGTGGTAATTTATTTCCGCTATATTGAACGAACTACTTTTCTCCCCTAGGTTGTTCAGCGTGAACAGTAACTCTGAGCCTTTTTCGCCACCGCCATATAATGCTGAAAGCGTTTCAAGGGTTATAATAAACTTCACTCCACCCCGTTTATCAACATCGAAGCTCTGGTTAGTAAGTACAGCGTCTATCTCTTTGTTTGTGCGTGGCTTGAAGCTCGATACCTTAACCACTTGTAAGCTTTTATCCCGCTCATCAGTATGAATCGTGATTGGATGAGCGATGCTCTGTAGGCCGCCATCGTTTAATGAGGTAAAAAAGCCCATAAGGTGATAAGCCGCACCCATCGCCATGTTAAACGCGGCGGTAGGCTTTACGGATGTACTCGTTTTACTCTTCCCAGTAGCTTGGGCTTTGAGAGAGGTTTTAATTGAAATGACTTCTTGGTGGTCACCTAAGTCAATAACGACAGGCAACTCGTCAGGCAGGACAAGGTTTTCTTTTTTTGCCGCAATGAGCTGTGGGGCTAGGATGAAAAATAACTCACTCAACCGAGCAACAAGCACCTTTTCTTCAGCGTCAGAGTAACCCTTATTTGGTGTTTTTTCGCCACTAAACCCTCGGTGATGGGTTGCCCATGTGTCAGCGGGTAATCCACACCATGAAAGGGCGGTGCGAATTGCTGAAGTTATTACAGCGGCTGAGCTTTCTCGGATGCCCAGTCCATCACCGTGGCTCATCTCCCACAATTTCTTTGATGGACTGTACATTTTTAAGCGGTGCCGCAGCTCGCCATCATTCCCTACGTATTTTAAATAGCCAGCTTCAGAAAAAGGGTCAACGTTTACGGCGTCACAAAAGACAATGAAGGGTCTTAATACCTCGTAATATCCCGAGGTGGTTTGGGCAGAGTTTCCATTATCGACATACTGGTTGGCTTTTTTACAAAAGCTCCTTAAAAAAGGGATACGGCTGTCGATTTTGACGTTATTGCTATCGACACCAAGGTGTAACAGGTGTGATATATCAAACTCGGTTACCTTCCTGCTTCTGCCGTCCTTATAGGGGATGGTAAGGTGCAACGGAACCACATTCTTACTGTTTCTGATGTGCTTAACCGTCTTTGAGTTCTTCGCGAGTGGGCTTTTTGGCATACTACAGCCCTTTGTTGATCTTGTTATTTTTGCTCTCTGCAACCCGTAACTGCTCATCAAACTTATTCATGAACTTAATGTACTTTTCCGTCGTTGCGGTGCTTTCATGCCCCATTAGTAAGGCTAACTCGTCCATTATGTACTCATAGGCAGTCTGCCGCTCCCTAGACTCACACCAAAGCCAATGCGTGGCATAAGTTGATCGCAGGTCATGGATTCGATAGTACCAGTCAGGCTCTATTGCCCGGATGCGCTGTCGCAGTTCGCTAAAATGTGCCTCTAAGGTTTTTACTGTGTATGGCCGCCCTTTATTGGAAAGAAAAAGGTAGTCAGTGGTGTCCTGTTCTTCCTTAGAATCGATCAGCTCATTTCGTCGAGTCAGGTTCTTTTGTCGCTGGCTACATTCTTTGTATTGCTCTAATTCCTCATACAGTGCGATAGGGATTTCAATCGTGCGCTCCTTACTGCCCTTGGTATGTGTAATCGTCAATGGCACGACGTCTAGATCACTGCAATCCTTATCACCAATATCACGAGCAGGAAAGTGGGTGGCTTCATCAATCCTAAGCCCAGCCTCTTCACATAGTCTCAGTATCAGGGAAGCAGCTTTTGGCAATGCATCAATGTGTTGGGAGAACAGTTCTTTATGATCGAACGACATAGGCTTCAATTTTTGATGAGCAGGCGTTTTATCGACTTTGGGGAACTCCTTCATGATATTTGATATCTCATAGACCCGCTTTGCGCCAGACTTAGTATGGGCAAGCATGTCATGCTGATTGGTGCCGTCTAGGTATGCTTCAAGCTTGGTGAAGTGTGTCAGGACATGCTCATCATCATTTTTGAGGTAACCGTGTTTCTGCATCCACTTATAAAACCCAATAACAGCACCCATATAGCTTCTTGCTGAGTTAAGCGAGTACGCTTCGTCACCAGTTGCCTCCTTCCGAGATCGACAGTTTGCCAAAAGGTGCTGTGCAAATTGCCAAGGCGCGCCTTCTTCTTCATGCTTTGTTAGTGTTTTATAGGTTAGGTACTGGGGTGGTATCACATTCCCATCATCATCAACTTGAGGGTAATGGGTAGAGTCTAAATATCGAGTAAAGGCCAATAAGCCTTTGGCCATTGATTTGGTGTCTTGAATTTTTCCTTCACCGCTGAGTTTTGACACGAGGTAAAGAGATTGTGGATAAACAACACGCCCATCTGGTGCAAGGATAATATCGGTCTTCTTTAGGCGAGACTGTAAATTGGATGGGGAAAGGTAGGGTGAGTGGATCACTTCTCCAGAGTCACTAGCGATGATCTCTGAGATTCTCAGTTTAGCTAATGTATCTACCTCTATGGAGAGCAATCGGTAGTCATCATAAACATCGTTTTCTTCATGCTTTTCTATCACAAAACAATCCTCAATATGTTACCCACATATTAAAGGTAGCCTGTCATAAAAAATTATCGAAGTTTTTTGTCATAAAAAATTTCTAAGGGTGAATTTTTTCTCGCCCCAAACGCCAAACTGTTCAGCAACGCTGTGGTCTTCATCAGATAGCAGGGTGAAGTTTAGAGATTTCTTCTCAACGAAGTTTGGTAGACGTTTTACTGGGTCAACACTCACACCTAGAACAACCACGTTTAGGTCATCAAGCTGTGTTTTGATATCACGCAGGCCTTCCGCTTGCACAATACAACCTGGAGTCATTGCTTTAGGGTAAAAATAGAAAAGTACTTTTTTACCTTTGAAGTCACCAAGAGATACGATATTGCCATCTTGATCTGGAAGAGAAAAAGCAGGTGCTGGAACACCAGCCGTTAGCGTATTCATGACATTTCCTTTTTAAAGACTGTTTTTGATAAAGTTGAGCGAGCCTTGGACTGATAGGCTCTGACACAGCGAATCGAATTCTTCTTGTAGCTGCATCAAGTTACATTCTGATTGCACAGAAGCGGTAATAGAGATATGGAATTGGTCGTTGTCGAGTTGAACCTTAGATTTATTGATGGTTCGTGCACTTAACGAATCGAGGCCGATGTTTCGGTCTGCGAAGAACTGGGTAAACTGCTCAGTAAGTCCGATTTTATCGTCTGACTCAACGAACACCTCTACTGTGTAAGAGTTCTCAACAACATCATGAGTTGAGGTTCGCTTCATAATCGTAATCAAGTCGTGCTCTTGTCCAAGCAAGGGCAAGGTGGTTTCAACGCGGGTAATGTTGTTTGCCTTTCCAGACAGCAGCATGATAAGCGTAAATTCTTCGCCAAACAGGGCGATACGGCTATCAATAATGTTACAGCCTGATTGGGTGACTAAATGAACCACTTGGTTGCATACACCTGGGCGATCAGTGCCCACAGCTGTGATTACTAGATGTTGAGTCATAAAATCACGTCTCTTTATATTCCATTGATTCATGCATGTTAGCACAGTTAGCTCGTGGAATAAGCGTGCGTGCGGAGCTTTTTATGAGCGACCTTGCTTCGAACATGCAACCAATGATAAGAATATCGAGCGCGTTAAAAAATGAGATAGAGCGATGAGAGCACAGCTTACTTGTTACTGACATCCAGTGATGTGCTATCCGCTAGATTGAGTGCAGGTTACCCAAATTCTAGGTAGAACGCCGTTAGAAGTCGTTTTACCTCAAACATACGACAATATTTAATGCAGATGTTGCCGGTAAGCCACTTTAATGTCTTGTGTTTATTGATTGGCTTACAGTAACATGCAAAAAGAATAAATTAAGGGAGATAGACATGTTTTCAGGAAGTATTGTTGCGCTAGTTACGCCATTTAATACAGATGGTGAAGTGGATTTCGACAGCCTTAAAAAGTTAGTTGAGCACCATATTGCTGCAGGTAGTGATGGTCTGGTTGCGGTTGGCACAACAGGTGAGTCTTCAACACTCACTATTGAAGAGCATGTCAAAGTCGTCAACAAGATCGTTGAATTTGCTGATGGTCGTATTCCCGTTATCGCTGGTACAGGTGCAAATGCAACTCATGAATCTGTTCTATTCAGCCGTTTGTTGAATGGTTCTGGTATTGCTGGTTGCCTGAGCGTAACGCCTTACTACAACAAACCGACTCAAGAAGGTTTGTACCAACACTACAAAGCGATTGCTGAAGTCAGTGACGTTCCACAAATTCTATACAATGTTCCAGGTCGTACTGCGGTAGACTTGTTGCCAGAAACGGTTGCTCGTCTTGCTGAGATCGAAAACATCGTTGCACTGAAAGATGCGACGGGTGATCTCGACAGAATTGCAATTCACCGTGAACTTTGTGGCGAAGACTTTATCTTACTAAGTGGTGATGACTTAACAGGCCTAGAATTTGTTAAGCGTGGTGGCGATGGCGTGATCTCTGTAACGAACAATGTTGCAGCCGCTGATATGGCAACCATGTTCAAGCTAGCAAAAGAAGGTAAGTTTGAAGAAGCGGAAGCGATCAATGAGCGTTTGATGCCTCTACATAAGAATTTGTTCGTTGAGTCTAACCCTATTCCCGTAAAATGGGCGGTTCATAAAATGGGTCTGATTGCTGAAGGTGGCTTACGTCTACCGCTGACTGAACTGTCAGAGCCAGCTCAACCTGTTGTTGCTCAAGCAATGACTGAAGCGTGCATTTACTAAAACGTATGAAGTGATGCCGAAGCGAACCTTCGGCATTTAGGAGTATAAATGAAGTATTCTCACCAGCTAGTGATTGGGTCACTGGCTGTTTTCGTTCTTACAGCATGTTCTGGCAACCCGACTCAACGTCGCCAAGCCAAAGATGATTTCGAATACTTAGAAACACCTGAGTTTTCACAATGGCAATTGCCTGTAGATGCTCAGCCTCAGTTCTACCCAAATTTTGACATCCCAAGCGGTGAATTCAGTGGTGGTACTGGTCGTGAAGTGGATATTCGTCCACCGCAACAGGTTCTTGAACTGATCCCGGGTGCTCGTGCTGAGCGTCAAAACGGTGAAGTGACACTATGGCTTCTTCGCGCAGAAGAGGCAGACCGCGTGTGGCAAACGGCTGTAGATATGCTGGCTCAACGTGGTATTGGTATTCGTGAGCAATCAGAGAATGAGATTGAGACCGATTGGGTAACTTGGGTTTCTGAAGATGAAGACGTAGAGATTGGTAGTCGTTACTCTATCTCTCGCTTCCAAGCAAACAACCGTCATGGCTTCAAGATTAATCTGATTGATTGGCGTGAAGGTACTGAAGAGAAAACAGTAACGGCAACCAATAAAGAGCGTTACAACGCGTTCCTGACCAACCTAGTTATGGCTAAGTACGATGAAAACCTTCGTGCTGAAGCGGCGCTGAAAGCGCAAGAGTTGGTGAAGCGTATTCCAATTTCAATGGGTGCTGACCGTAGTGGTTTCCCTGTGATTATTGCTCGTACGCCATACAATGTATTCTGGCAGCGTCTGCCTAACTTGTTGCCTGAAATGGGTTTTGAGCTTGAAGAACGCAATCAATCTCAGGGTACGGTGAAGGCGAAGTACGCAGCACCAGATGATGAGTTCTGGGAAGAAATTGGCCTACAGCCTATCGACTTAGCGCCAGGCACTTACAACTTCCTATTTGGTGACCTTGGCAACCGTACGTCAATCAACGTAACGGATGCATCAGGTAAGCCAGTAGAAGAAGAGCTGCTTAAGTCTATGGTTCCGGTATTAGCGCATATTGCTGACCAAACCAAAGATGACAAAGAAGCGAAAGCTGAGTAGTCATTCAAGCCGTCACAAGCTGAGTTAAATCAGCCTTGTGATTAGCAAAAGCAAATAAAAAAGAGGACACACTGTGTCCTCTTTTTTATTGTATTCGTTGTCATCAGGCTACATTGGTCAATCAAAATTGGTCAATCAAGCTGATTAGCCAAAGCAAAAGGCTATGCGTCTTTATTGTCTTTGGATTCTTCTTTTTCAGCTTTCTCTTGGTTAAGTTTATCCGAGCGATTGAGCTTATCTAAATCTCGCTCAGTTTTACCACGCCCCGTCAGATCCATATTGGCTGTCTGTTTGAGCGCTGCGATGTTACCCACAACAACGCTAACTACGATGATGATGATAACCCAAGGGTTTGTAAGCCACTCCAACATAAGCGCTCCTAATGACTGATATTCGCTACGAAGCGTGCATAGATCTCGTCTAGCTGCTCCATAATAATCTCATACCCTAATACTGGCTTAGATTGGAGTTGCTTGCCAAGTAAAGTCGGAGATAACTGTGATAAACACGACTCCGATACTTTGCGATGGCTGATATGCCATGGTTCGATCGCCACACCACCCAAATCTTGGCTGTAAGGAAAGAAGAAACCAAATTGTGCAGCATGAACTGATAGCCATTGGTAAAACGATTGCTGGTGGCCAGTAAGGTATTCCCATGGTTCTAATTGCAGATGTATGCCTTCAGGTAAGTGGTTACGAGCAAAGACATCGAAGTCACAACCCCAATGATGACGACTCGCGCCGGGAAGCGCAGACCATCTCAGGATAGCCGATAGCTTTTGTTGTTCGGTCAGTTTTGAAGCATCAAGAGGTTGGCTTTCTGAATCTAATATCGGAGCTTCGCCAGAAAACTTACGGTTCCAAATCAGAGATTGCCTTTCATAGTCGCGAAAGCCACTGGCAATCTCCATTTTAAAACCAGCGAGCTGAGCAGCTTCAATCAAATTATTCAGGTCATTCTTAACCTCACTGTGGACCAAGAAGGTCTTGGTGCCGATCAGGCTAGGCTCTAGATGAGAATCTGATTGTCCGGTAAGCTGCTCTGGTGTCATAACGAGTCTCTCAATAATTGGATGCTATGAATCGCTGATGAAAGACTATTTAGCGAATAGGTTCACTAATGTTCTTTCGTACATGTCAGTTAGCTTTTCTAAATCGGCTACCTTCACGCATTCGTTAACCTTGTGAATCGTTGCATTCACAGGGCCTAGTTCAACCACTTGTCCGCCCATACGTGCAATAAAGCGACCATCAGATGTACCGCCAGTCGTTAGCAGTGCTGGTTTCACATCATTGACGTGACCCACTGCATCAACAATAGCATCAAGCAGTGAACCTGCGTCTGTTAAGAACGGGTCGCCATTGAATGTCCATCTTAGGTCGTATTCGAAATCATACTTGTCGAGTGTCGTTGTGATGCGCTCAACGATGATATCGTTGCTTAACTCTGTACTAAAGCGTAGGTTAAACTGAACATTAAACTCACCAGGGATCACGTTTGAAGCACCAGTACCCGCACTCACATTTGGAATTTGGAAACTGGTTGGCGGGAAGTAATCATTACCTTTATCCCACTCAGTTGTTGCTAGCTCATTAATAGCAAGCAGAGAGCTGTGTACTGGGTTGTTTGCTAGGTGAGGGTAGGCAACATGACCTTGTGTGCCTTTAATCGTTAGGTCGCCAGTGATAGAGCCACGACGGCCGTTCTTCACGACATCACCCACGAACTCAGTGCTCGATGGTTCACCAACGATACACATATCGATGTTTTCACCGCGCGCCATTAATGCTTCAACAACACGTACAGTACCGTTGATGAAAGGACCTTCCTCATCTGAAGTGATCAGGAAACCAATTGAGCCTGTGTGGTCTGGGTGTTTGGCAATGAACTGCTCGACGGCAACAATCATTGAAGCCAGAGAGCCTTTCATATCAGCAGCGCCACGGCCATGTAGGAAACCGTCTACGATAGTCGGTTCGAATGGCTTAGTGTTCCACTGTTCGATTGGGCCTGCAGGTACCACATCAGTGTGACCAGCAAAAGCAAACAGAGGCGCTTCAGTACCACGACGAGCCCAGAAGTTGGTCGTATCTTCAAATACCATCACTTCGATTTCAAAACCGAGTGCTTTTAAGCGTTCAATCATCAGGTCTTGGCAGCCTGCATCTTCTGGTGTTACCGATTGACGGCTGATTAGGTCTTTTGCCAGAGCCAAAGTTGGGCTATCTGTCATCCTTGAATTCCTTGTTTAAATAAAACGTCTAGTCATTAATTTTTAGGCGCTGATTCACTGATCAACGTCCTGTTGTCTGTCTATGTAAATACAACGATCTAAGCAAAAATAGCCGCGTATTGGTCGGCTTTAAATCCGATGTGAAGCTTACCCTCAACTTTTAAGATTGGGCGCTTGATCATTGCAGGTTGTTCAACAAGCAAAGTCACCGCTTTTTCTTCTGTTAGGGTGTCTTTCTGTTCTTGAGAAAGTTGGCGATAAGTCGTACCACGTTTGTTTAGCACAAGCTCCCAACCTAGCTCAGAGCAGAAGCTTGTTACTAGCTCTTCTGTGATGCCTTGTTTGCGATAATCGTGAAATTCGAACTCGATACCTTCAGCTTCGAGCCATTTCTTTGCTTTTTTAATGGTGTCGCAATTTGGGATACCAAACATGGTGATAGTCATTATTCTTCCTTTGAGTGATTTTATTTCATTGTTATGAGTTGAATCCTATCAGGAAGCAGCAACTCAGACAAAATAGAGTGATGAATATTTCATAGAGTGAAAAAAAAGCGTAAGAAAATGTCACTATTGGAGACTTATTGATCAGCCTCAACATGTTGTCAGCGAAAAAAGAAATAATTGAGCTGTACATATATAGGAGGTGTCAATGGAGTTGAGTCCTGTTTTTGCAAGGCGGCTATATTTAGCATTGTTAGTGGAAAGCCTTGATAGGCCAAATGTGCCTAAACTCATCGAAAAAACGGGGTGGCCTCGTCGTACTATTCAAGATGTACTCAAGGCGTTACCGGGGATCGGTATCGAACTTATGTTTGTTCAAGATGGGCGACGTCATAATGATGGCTATTACCAGTTATCCGACTGGGGGCCATTTGACAGTCAATGGGTTATCCAGCGTAAAGGCGATATAGCAACAAGCCTTGGATTTAGTGCATAAGCCAGCGAAAGCTGGCTTTCTTTTGGGTGTCATAAAATCAAAGCATATCGATATGCCGCTTTAGTTGCTTACTCGCACAGGTAGGCGGTACCAAGCATAGTCACGGAAGTGCTGAAATCTTGGGGTAGGGTAAAGATGACGGTGTCTGCGCCTAGCTCAATGGCATGCGATTTAAGCTCATTCATCGCACCTTGAATCAGGGTGTCATTGGGAAAGAACAAGTAGCTGTACCAATGACCTTCGCTGCCAGTGATTTCCCCTTTATACTCACACTGCTCGATGTTAATCAGGCCGTGGTAATCCATTTGTACCTTGTCCGCTTTACTATGAGGCGTTGATGTGGGTTTGGTACACCCGAGTAACATGCCACTCATAGCCAAAGCGACTAATTCCTTTTTCATACGTTTACCCTGCTATTGCATCAAATAAATCGCGAAGCCTACCCAGCTTGCGAACAGTAGTAACCACGGCAGTTTAGTGGCGTGATTTGATGGTGTTTCAACACTTGTTTCGATCGTGTCTTCTTGGTGTTGATTAGCTTGTTGAGTCTGTTTTTCTTTCTGTACGCGCTTCTTCGCTTTATCGGCTTGGCGGCTGCGTTCTTTTTGCTGTTTCTTGTACAGTGCGATGCCTTTCTCGATACCCTGAGCAATCAGTTTAGTTTGTTCTTTGGTTTGAGCTGGCTTTTGAGTCGCTTTGGCTATCTTCAGTGCTTCCTGTTGAGATTCAACAGAGGGCGTATTAGTTTTGTTTTTCATACTGAGTTCGACAATTAAAACGGATTGGCTACTAAGATAACGCAAAGCTAGTTAAGTATGAATGATTTGCGTTAAAGTGTTGGTTTGAAAATAAGTGAAAGTGAGATTTGTGCGGTACTCCATAGAACAATACGACAAGCACGGCTTTTTGAAAGCTCCAATCTTGCTCTGGCTAGGTTGGTTGTTTCTTGCGAAAGCCTTGGTCGTTTTCATTGTTGCAGGCGCAAGCCGAGAATCGGGAACCGATATTCTTGAGATAATCTACCCAGACCATCAGATGTTTTATGTCGGGATCGCGTTGAGTGTGCCTAGTTTGCTGCTGATGTGGTTATTTGGGCTAAGATCGCCAGATAGAAAGCGCCTTAACAAAGTCGTGTCATGGGGACGTTGGGTTACCATGATGGCTATCTTGGCACAGGGCTCCCATACGATTTATTTAATCTATTTGGATAACGGATGGTTCCGTTGGTCAAATGGCATCACCCTATTGTTGCTGCTGTGGTTAGCGCTTTATCTAACCAATAGCCATGCTGCAAGGGATTGCTTTAAAGTGGTTGAGCTCGAAGACTGATTCTCATCAAAACATTTGTCCCATTCACAATTATACTTAGAAGCTAAAACTGGAAGGAATAATCTATGCTTAATGTTTCAAATGAGCAGCCTAACGTTCAAAGTGCTATTTTGCCTGAAGCTGGGCCTTTCGCGCTTTACGTTCAACTTAAAGTGAACGCTAATACTGCTAATGCACTAGCAGAAATTCAAAAGCTTCCGACTCTAATCGACGAACTAAACCAAACTCAGCCTGATGCGAACTTAACGGCATCGGTTGCGTTCTCAAAAGCTTTTTGGGATAGGTTCGAGCAAGCAGCGCCCGCTGATTTGATCGACTTCCCTGTGCTGGGTGAAGGTGATATCACAGCACCGAGCACACTGTCTGACGTTCTGATTCACTGTCATTCAAACCGACATGATCTGCACTTCTTTATCTTGCGTAAATTGCTATCTGAAGTAGCACCTGATGTTGAAGTGGTTGATGAAACTTATGGTTATCGCTTCCTAGACTCTCGTGACATGACAGACTTTGTTGATGGCACTGAAAACCCGAAAGACGCACAACGTGCTGAAGTCGCTATTGTGCCTGAGGGTGAATTCGCTGGTGGTAGTTATGTAATGGTGCAGCGTTTTGTGCATAACCTGCCAGCTTGGAATCGTTTGAATGTGTCGGCACAAGAGAAAGTGATTGGCCGAACTAAACCTGATTCAATTGAGTTAGATGATGTTCCTGCGGCGTCTCACGTTGGCCGTGTGGATATCAAAGAAGAAGGCAAGGGGCTTAAGATTGTTCGCCACAGTCTACCTTACGGTACTGCTACGGGCGACCACGGCTTATTGTTCATTGCTTACTGTAACGTTCGTCATAACTTCGATGCGATGTTAGAGAGCATGTACGGCACAACAGATGGCAAAACAGACCAACTGCTTCGCTTTACCAAAGCAGTGACTGGCGCTTACTACTTTGCACCTTCAACTGACATGTTGAGTGTATTAACGATTAAGTAAATCACCTCATCTGCAGCAAAGAAAGGGAGCCTCAGGGCTCCTTTTTTATTAAAGCTTTATATGAACTGGTCGATATAAGAGCAATCGTGAGTTTTATTCATCTTTTTGTAAGCGAAGGTCTATGGCTATAACTGTCAATACGAATGTCTCGGCGTTAGTGGCTCAGAGAAACCTCTCTAACGCTAATAACATGCTGAACCAATCTTTGGAGCGCTTAGCTTCAGGGAGCCGTATTAATAGTGCAAAAGACGATGCGGCTGGCTTACAGATCTCAAATCGATTAGAAGCACAGATGAGTGGCATTGATGTTGCTGTTCGAAATGCTAACGACGGTATCTCCATTATGCAGACTGCAGAAGGAGCTATGAATGAAACCACTAATATCATGCAGCGCATGCGAGACTTATCCCTACAAGCGAGTAACGGCTCGAATAGTTCATCGGAACGAATCGCTATTCAAGAAGAAGTCACCGCGTTAAATGACGAGCTGAATCGAATTGCCGAAACCACTTCATTCGGTGGTAAAAAACTCCTTAACGGCAGTTTTGGACACACCTCGTTTCAAATCGGCGGCAGTTCGGGCGAAGCTGTGCAGATTGGTTTGAAAAGCATGCGTACTGATGACATCAACATGGGCGGCTTTAGCTACGTTGCTAATGGCATGGCCAGTGATTCATGGGAAGTGAAATCAAACCAGAATGATATGACGATGTCGTTTACCGATCGTTTTGGTCAGCCACAAGAGATCACCATCAACGCGAAAGCGGGCGATGATATCGAAGAGTTGGCGACTTACATTAATGGTCAAACGGATCTCTTATCGGCTTCTGTTAATGATGACGGACAACTTCAGATTTATATGTCAGGTGAAGATACCGCGGGTACCATCTCTTTTTCAGGTTCATTAGCCAGTGAGCTTTCGATGTCAGCGGGCTATTACGAGTCAGTTAATGACATCAATGTAACGGATGTGGGTGGTGCTCAGCGCGCCGTCTCTATTTTGGATACGGCGATGAAGTATGTCGATAGCCATCGCTCTGAATTAGGGGCAATGCAAAACCGCTTTGATCATGCCATTAACAATCTTGAAAACGTTCATGAGAATTTGGCGACATCAAACAGTCGAATCAAAGATACCGACTACGCCAAAGAAACCACTCAAATGCTCAAGCAACAAATACTGCAGCAAGTGAGCACAACGATACTTGCTCAAGCCAAGCAAGCGCCGAATCTAGCTTTAACGTTATTAGGTTAATGAATTACCTACAATCTTATAAAAGCATTTCAGCTTGGTCGGTGCTTTTTGGCGAATAAAAATACAATTTCTCACTCGACTGACTTCCCGGCAACTTTAGCGATTTTCTCATCTTTTTTCGATAATTTTACGACCAGTCACGCTTTCTTCTGTTTTACCGCTATTTCTTTAAATTTGTTGTTTTTTTCCTAAAGGTTTCGCCAATCACGCCGTTATTAAAAGTAACTTAGAGATAACTACTTGGTTTTCCGAGACGTCGGAAACCGCTATACCGGAAAATCAATTGGAG
>NZ_JBGOOD010000076.1:0-19363 GCF_041439475.1 Vibrio sp. 1S139 | reverse complement strand
TGATCTTATTCTTCGTGCTGAAAGATTAGAATGCGGTGTTCATGACACGCTTACGGTGATTTCGGTCTGTTCACCATCAATTTCAGCGATTCGATGCTCTAGTACTTTTATTTTTTGAGTGAAGCATTCAGCTTGTCGGCTTCGTCGGTCTTACGTTCGAAGTTACCTTTCTGGTCCACCAATTGATACACACCTTTACGCTGTTGATAGCGGCTTTCGCCTTCTTTGATTCCTAGTAACTTGAAACTAAGTTGCTTCACACAACGAATAAAGGACTTATCCGGTTGACCGAACATAAATCTGAGTTCAAACGATATTGCCGGCAGCTCTAAGCGGCAAGATACTTTTCATTGCTCTTAGCAACTCTATTTGCACAACAATCGTAGCTTTTTGTCCCCGAACCAAAAAGAGCCGCTAAAAAGCGGCCCTTGATTTTCAAACTATTCGAATAAGTTCAGATTACTCTTTACCGAATACGTTGTTCTCTTGCTCTTGTACACGGATGAAAGTTGTACGCTTAGTTAGCTCTTTTAGCTTTGCTGCGCCTACGTATGTACAAGTTGAACGTACACCACCAAGGATGTCAGAAATCGTGTAATGAACTGAACCACGGTATGGAAGTAAAACAGTTTTACCTTCTGCAGCACGGTACTTAGCAACACCACCTGAGTGCTTGTCCATCGCCGACTGAGAAGACATTCCATAGAACTTCATGTATTGCTTACCGTCTTGCTCTACAACTTCGCCGCCTGACTCAGAGTGACCAACTAGCATGCCGCCTAGCATTACGAAGTCAGCACCGCCGCCGAACGCTTTAGATACGTCACCCGCACATGAACAGCCACCGTCACCGATGATCATGCCGCCAAGGCCGTGTGCTGCGTCGCCACACTCGATGATTGCAGAAAGTTGAGGGTAACCTACGCCTGTTTTAACACGTGTAGTACAAACAGAACCAGGGCCGATACCAACCTTAACGATGTCTGCGCCAGCTAGGATTAGCTCTTCAACCATGTCACCCGTTACAACGTTACCAGCAGAGATAACTTTAGTCGGGAATTCAGCACGTACTTTTTGTACATACTCAACTAGGTGCTCTGAGTAGCCGTTAGCGATATCAATACAGATAAATACGAATTCGTCGCTAAGCGCCATGATTTGCTTAGTTTTCTCAAACTCAGCTTCAGAAGTACCTGTTGAAACAAATACGTTGTTCAGCGTTTTCTTGTCTGCTGTTTTTGCGAACTCAGCCCACTGATCTACTGTGTAGTGCTTGTGTACTGCAGTCATAACACCGTGCTCTGCTAGAGCAGCTGCCATTTCAAAGCTTGCTACCGAATCCATGTTCGCTGCAATTACTGGAGTACCAGACCATTGACGACCGCTATGCTTGAATGTAAAATCGCGGGTTAATTCAACTTGAGAACGGCTTTTAAGGGTAGAACGCTTCGGACGGAAGAGTACATCTTTGAAACCTAACTTAAGTTCTTGTTCGATACGCATGATAATTTGTCCTGTAATCATATTACGTGTCGTGCGTTTTCGGTAAGCGTTGGCAGACGCTTTACTGAGTTTCGGACACAAAAAAACCGGAGCGTTGGCAGACGCTCCGGTTTTCAGCATTATAGGCTGTGATTTACTAACAGCAAGTCTGATATTTCATTTTTTTTTGTGCTATCCTCTCAAAGATTCCATATCCGCTAAAACTCCCCTAGCTACACTTTTCCACTAAATCCTTACTAATTAATAACTTAGCTAACCAATCACGCAAACGCTGTCGGTTTATTGCGCAATCGTTTTCCTCCCCTTTTCACACAATATCGCCTTCAATAAGCAAATATGTGAAGAAAGTGCCTTGAATTCAAATAAAACTCACACTTTTCTCCAACAAAAAAATGCCTTTTTTCTTAAATAAATTCGATTTTTTTCCAAATTTTTTCTTTTTTCGACCAAATTCGACAAACTCATGGTGCTGTTGGTTAGCATCAACTAAGAAAAGTAGAGTGATAAAGGCTCAATCTAGAGACCAATATTCACTTGGGTTTGATAATTAGACCTTCACACTCCATTAAATGCCCCTTTCCAGTCTGTACTTTATAAATCCAATCTCTTTTAACCCGTAGCATTACGGCTCCAAAAGCACGTTTCGTTACCGCCCTTTCGTTCATTTAACCTAGAAGACTCTGCAAATCGCTCAGTAAAAGAGGATTGGTTGACGTGAAAAACTGGGGGAAAAGATAAGATTTTAAGAATAGAAAGCAAAAAAATGGCTAAGGTGGTTAACCTTAGCCATTTTTATTCGCGTATTAGACTGATGCTAATACGTGTATAGGAAGCGTTGTTTGGCGAATAGAGCGATCTAGTTCTTTTGAGAGACTAACGCTTCTGCAGTTGCATCTTGAATAGACAAGAACAATGAGGTCACTTGTCCTGTTGGCGAGCGCATCGGGTTTAGCGTCACGTTCTGATACATGAAATCAGCTTGTTGGGTCACTGGCCTAACGTTACGACACTTAAACAGATAAGGCCTTTGTTGCCATGTAATGAAGCTACGGCAGCCTAGATCGTAGACTGGCTTGGTTTTCAGCCTAAACCACTCTTCAGGGATCTCAGGGAACAGTTCAAAGATCGACTTACCGATCGCATCATGTGATTGCTTACCACTATGGTGAGTCATGAAACCATTCCAGACTTGTACCTGAAAATCACGGTTAATGACCACCAGCCCCATATCGACGTTTTGAACCATATCCACCATCCAGTGAAACTGTTCAAATTCAGCAGGAAGATTCAGCATATTAAAACTCCTCCATTAGGTAGGCCAATTTGTTGTCTAGAAGTGGCAAAGACTCATCAACAAACATAAATAGAAGGTCACAACGGATGGACGTGCCGTCGATGTTGTAGCTGACTTCGAATGTCATGGTCTTTTTAAATGAGCCGCTGGTATTTTCGATGACCGAGTCGATCGAGATATGTTGCCCTAGTAGAACAGGCGAACTCTGAAAGAAACGAACTTCTGATTGCTCCCCTAACCCATTCAAGAAAGAGCCGACTAAGATGTTCGATACATCCATCAACAACTCTAATTCTTCCTTCTAGCTGCTCGCTTTCTGTTGGCACCTTCATGAGCTTCTTAAGATCGCTCACACTGGAATCACTCAACAAAACTAGCGCTTCACCTGCAATGCCTTCTCCACTAAAGCCTTGGCAAACACCCGACACTTGGTCGTTATCCGCTAGGTCACGAAGTGCCATGTGCAATTCACTCACTTCGAAGATGTTAACGTTCGGCAGCGGTAGGTGAACAAACACATTAAAGTGACGAGCCAGTGCATCAGCGGCACGGCCTATCGCTACGTTCGCGACTTCCATATAGATATCGCGTCTGCGAAGTATTGGCAGTTCTAAAGCGGTTGGGGTAATGATTTGAGGTTGTTTTGGCGGCTCGACATGCTCACGTAAAATGGCTTTTAGCGCTTCTTTATCGATCGGCTTTTGCAAAAATGCTTTGGCGCCAAGATCCAGCACCTTCTGTTGTGCTTTTGGTTGTATGTCACCAGAAACAACGACAACTGGCGTGGTATCGCCTAAACGTTGCATCTCTTCCAATGTGCCATAGCCGTCTAATTCCGGCATGGTTAGGTCGAGGAACATCAATTTGAATTGGTTTTTAGCGAGCTCTTCAAGTACATTAAGCCCATGAACAGCAAAAGTTATATCTGCATTTAGAGAACTAGGCAGTGACCGAGCCATCTGCTTCCTTGCTAACGCAGAATCATCACATATAAGAACTGGGAACGACATAAATGCACCACTGACAAATTAAAGCTAATTCGACCGAGTGTAACAGAACATTATGGTATCAGGTACGGGGTGAATGGATTTATGTGCAGATTATTAGTAAGAATGATGAAACAGGTGGGTAAGCTATTATTTCGCATTATTCTTCATGAAAAACAATATGCTATAAAGGTAATAGCCAATCCTTGCTGTTGAGTAATAGCACTATTATATTTAACAGCAGCCTTAACAAGCGGGTTTATTAAGGCTCGACTGACTCATTCATTGAACGGCTTTATGTAGCCATGATAGAGAGCTATCCAACAAAGCTAATGCAAGAGAACTAGAACTGATATGAAGGCCATAAAATCAGTAATGCGAAACGTATGATCACAGCAAATACCAACAACGCGATCCCCAGGCGATACCATTTGTATTCGGCGATGTTCATTGGGATACGCTTGTAGAACATCGTAATCACGCCTTTCCAATCGCTACTGCGTCTTCCGTACTGCATCATGCTCGTCAAAACAAACAGTGCGCCAAGCACTAACATTCCTTTTTCAGCCCAGAACAATCCAACTTCCATTTGTGTATTCCTTGATAAAACGGTGAGCAACTCAAATCATTCTAGTCACCTTTTAGCTCGGTTTCTGTAAGACCAAGGTCTAAATTACGAAGTACGCAATTCAGGGCTTATAGGTCATTGTTGGTAATTGATAGTTCTCGGTCAGCAATACAACGTTTATCGTTCAAGGTTCCATGGTAAAGGCGAGCATCACAAGCAAATCACGTATAAGCATGATTCGACAAATCTGGAGATTGGTTGTTCTTTTGAATGAAACGCATCAATTGGATAAGCAGCAGAATACCTGTCACGCCTAAGCCAACACCGATTCCGCCCCAAATCCCTGCCAATTCGAACTTAGGCATCAAATACCAAGCCGCAGGCAAGCCAAATACCCAGTAACCGATGGCAGTCATCACGGTTGGCATAGAGACAATCTTCATGCCTCTTAGCAGGTTAATCGCCAGTAGCTGCCAAGCATCAACAATAAAGCACAAAGCAACGACCCAAATCACAGAAGCCAGTAGTGAAGTCATAGCACCCGTGCCATCGTCTAACTTGAAGATAGAAGCGATCATCTCAGGCCATATAATGAACACGGCCGACAACGCCACACTCAACACCGACACCAATATGAAGCTTTGAATCGAGGTTCTTTTTATTCCTTCGTAGTTACCCGCGCCAAAATCACGACCAACCAAAATCGCCGCAGCTTGTGAGAAGCCGAAATTGAAGTTCCAAGTAAAGCTTAAGCATTGCAGCAAGATTTGGTGCAGCGCTAGAGAAGCAATACTGATCGTCCCTGCCATCAAAGTGCCGCCGTAAATAAGGCCATGCTCAAGTAATGCTGCCAAGCCGATAGGTAAACCCATCATTAAAAGCGGGCTCATCAACTTGATTGAATACTCTTCTGTGTTTAACCAAGGGGCGAACTGCTTGAATTCGTCACGTTTGAATACCCAAACCGTGTATCCAACCATCACGATAAATGCCGCGATAGCCGTACCTAGCCCTAAACCTGTTAAACCCATGTCTAATTGGAAGGTTAAGAAGTAGCTGACTGGCACATTCAGAATTACGGTGATAATAGACATCACCAGAATAGAACGCACATTGCCAAACGCGCTAGTTAAGCCGCGAAGCACCAATAAGATAAGCGAAGGCAACATCACCCACTTCAAAGCATGGACATATTCCATAGCTAAAGTGATCACTTCTGGCGGCTGTTTGGCTGCTTCTAATACCAACGGAGCAAACCAGAAGCTGGCCATTAAGGTCACACTGAGCACGAATGCCAACATGGTTGCGCCTTTCACAGCTAATCTGATTTGAGTATTACCAAACTCAGGGCGAGCTACGCGCTGACCATAAGCAATCGCAATCAAGTTCGCGACACAACCCACGGTGCTGCTCGCAATAATGAAGATGAAAAAGTAGATTGAGGCACCTAAGCCACCAGCCGCAAGGGCTGACACACTGATACGCGACATCATCCAAACATCAGTAAGGACTAAAGCCATAGAGATCAGCTGTGAAATGATCAAAGGGAATGCAAGAGTGAGTATTTTTTTCATGAGCGCCTCAGTTAATTTCGCCCAAAATACGATCGATGAGGCTGGCGTTCAATTGATAAATTTGCGACTCTAACATTCCATAAACTCATGCGAACGAATTATGACCCCATATCCTAGCTTGCCATCATCACATAATGGCTTAAAAGCCTTTGAAGCTGCCGCAAGGCTGATGAGCTTTACTCTGGCTGCCGAAGAGCTGCATGTGACACAAAGTGCGATCAGCCGACAGATCAAACAGCTTGAAGATGAGTTAAACGCATCACTGGTTATTCGTAAGCATCGAGCCATAGAATTAACGGTACAAGGTCATGATTTGTATGTCGCTTTGCGAGAAAGCTACGGTAATATCGAAGCTGTTATCGCCTCTTGGAGTGAGCCCAAGCAGAAGCGTATCGTGATCAAAGCGACTCTGAGTTTCGCGACGCGAGTATTGATCTCCAAAGTTCGGGAATTAAACGAGCGTTATCAAGATCATGAGATAGTCATTGTTCCTGTGATTGAGGAAGACGAATCGATTAATAGTAGTGAGTATGATCTACTGATCTTCCACACGCGTTTCAAAAAACGCTATGACAAGGCACCTGACATTACCTTCTTGCGTGAAGAGTTCATGGCGCCGGTTTGCTCTACTAGTTTAACCACCAAAGACACCGACCTTGATTCAATCTTAACCTTGCCAAGGCTGCATCCAACCTTAGATCATCACGACTGGAAAGTGTGGCTGGCCGATGTTGAATTCCCACCAAAGAAACCTGTCAGAAATACCAGCTTCTTGTCTTTAGATATGGCGCTCAGTGCCTGTCTATCCGGTGAAGGGGTTACGGTCACGGATCTGTTGTTAGTTCAACAAGATCTCCAACGAGGCTTCTTGTACTGCCCTAGAAATGCAAAAATCCAACACAGTGCTTGGACTTACTTCATGCACCAGCGTAGTCACACGCCTATCATCAACGACCTTATTGAATGGCTTAGAGAAGAGACAACAAAAGAGATCGAGTTGCTGAAAGTACTCGCACAGCAATATCAATGGTTTGGTGTAATAGAACAGGACAAAGACTTTGGTCGGCTCTTCTAAACTAAGTTATGATTCCTGTTCCCTCAACCGATTGATATTTTTATGTCTTCTTTCTCTTTTTCACAAATCCCTGTTGGGGTTCGATTCATGATCCTCTCCGCTTTTGGATTCGCACTGATGTCAGCTTGTGTGAAATACATCAGCAATTATGGCATTCCTGTATTCGAAATCGTTGCAGCAAGAGCGTTGGTGTCTTTGATCATCAGCTACATCGACGTAAAACGAAAAGGCATTTCGATCTGGGGAAATAACAAACCTTTGTTGTTTGTTCGAGGCGCAGTTGGTACAGCAGCCTTGATGTGTGTTTACTACGCTGTGACCACTTTGCCATTAGCCGAAGCGACCATTCTACAATACGTTCATCCTGTATTTACCGCCCTACTTGGCGTGTTATTTCTGAAAGAACGCGTCCAAAAATCGACCATGATCTGCATTGCGTTCTGCCTAGCTGGGCTATTAGTGATGGTACAACCAAGTATGAACAGTGGCGCGAGCAGCGAGTTACCGCTATTTAGCATTATGGTGGCGTTATGTGGCGCATTTGGTAGCTCAATTGCTTATGTGATTGTGAGAAAACTTAGCCAAACGGAAGATAGCTCAGTCATCATCTTCTACTTCCCATTGGTTGCGCTACCAATCTCAACAGCTCTTATCTGGAACGACTTTGTATGGCCTAGCCTATTCCTAACCATGATGCTTGTGCTCGTCGGGATTTTCACACAAATAGGACAATACGGTTTAACCAAAGCAATGCAAACCCAGGCAGCAGGTAAAGCTTCAGCTTACTCATACGTGCAGATCGTCTTCTCAGCGCTATTAGGTGTGTGGATCTTCAATGAGATTCCATCGGTTTGGACTTATCTAGGTGGTGGCCTGATTGTCACTGGTGCACTCATTAACGTGTTTGGTAAACAGCTATTGGTGCCGTTCAAGGCTAAATAAGTAACCCACTCAATATCAGCTGATAAATAGAATCTAAAAAGGGCATTGCGGATTATTCCACGATGCCCTTTTCTATAAATGCTCTCTAGCGCGCTTTCATTCAGCTAACCAACTTTAATAAAGCGGCGTATTACGTAACTAACTCGTGGCATTTCGTAACTTAGGATCATCACTCAAATACTCAACAAACTCGATCTCAAAGCCTGCAGGATCCACAAAGTAGACATTTTTTCGATAAGGTTCTTCGGCACCGGGTTTGGCAATTGGAAAGCCCGCATCAACAAGGCGTTGAGTGACACTTTCGATATTATTGGTCACATAAGCGAAGTGTGCGAGACCAACAGAATGCCCAGCCAAATCTCTATTTTCACCTTCACCGTGATCACTTATTGCTATGTATTGGTACTCGTCGCCAAAATGCAGCCAGTTACGTGGCTTACCTGACCACTCCCCTTTTCCCTCATCACGGACATACCAATGAGGGAACGCCGCTTTATAGAAAGCCAGCATTTCTGGGATATCTTTTACCACTAAATTCACATGTTCAAGTTGGATCATTCTTCTCTCCTTAAAGTATTCTCGTAAGCAACGTTGCATATCCTAATACCTCAAGTTAAGTTGAGGTAAAGCACTAATTTGCATTTATTTCGAGAACGTCTTTAGAGCCCAAATTGTCGTATTTTATGCGATATAAGCTTTAAGTTTAGACGACCTAATCCAATGTGACTCAACTCAACCACAAGAGTTAGCAAACCCATGGTGTATCACTGAGATAAGACGACCCAACAACTGCTTCTTGCTCAATATATACACACATTAATATCCCCTTACTGACTGATACATCAAGTTACAATTCGATTTCATATTAGCCAACAACACTGATCTGGGTTAATAAACTAGTTTCACAATAACCTTATTTTTATTGGGGTCAGATAATTAGTAAAAAGGAAGTTAAAGTGAAAAAATTATTAGCACTTGGTATCGCAGCGGTAATCTCGGCTCCAGCAGTAGCCGACCACAACACAATCAATGGTATGGATTTTGGTCCACTCGCAAAGTTAGTCGGCACATGGAAATCAGTCGAAACTGGCGGCGTTGATATTTCTCCAGGCCAAGAAGGCACAGAAGTGGGTGCAGGTGGTCCCGCGGTTACACCATTCTATGAAGTAATGACGTTTGAGGTTGCGGCAGATGCAACCAATGCCAGCGATCAATATCTGGTTGCTCTGTACTACAAACAAGAAGTATTCAGAAAGGCCGACGACTCTAAGTTCCACGATCAACGTGGCTACTTCATCTACGACCAAAAAAATCAGGTCGTCTACAACTCTTACTGCGTACCACGCACCACATGTGTCACCGCAGAAGGCCCTGCTGGCGATACAATGACGTTAGTTGCGTCTAAGCGTGGCATCGCTGAGTCCGAATACATGACGGACAACGCAACCACCACGGGCTTCACGATGAACATTAGCATTTCAGACGATACGCTGACGTACTCTCAAACAACAGGCTTAGAGATCTACGACAACGCATTTGCTCATACAGATTCAAGCACTCTAATTAAAGTGAAGTAGATTCAAATACAAACGCCTTTCACAGCGAAGTGAAAGGCGTTTTTCTGTTGTACTTGTAACAACAAACAAGTTTAACTAGATTGTGTATCAACCTTGGCGTAACGGTTGGCTAGCACTGCACAGTAAAAGATCTGAATCGGGTGATAAAGCATGATTGGTAGTAATATCATCCCTAGATTAGGGTTGTGAGCAAAGATCACCTTAGCCATAGGAATACCTGCCGCTAAGGTCTTCTTAGTACCACAGAATACTGCCGCGACTTCATCTTGATGATTGAATCCAACCTTTCGGGCACTCCATTGAATGCCGTGTACCATCACCATCAATACCACTAAACAAATCACCGCTGACAGCAACAACAGCATTGGTGAAAAGTCGCTCCAAATACCGTGTTCAATAGAGTCACAGAAAGCACTGTAGACGATCAGAAGTATCACGTATTTATCTAACTTATTGACCACTGACTTGTGTTTCTGAGTCCATTCAAAAAGTAACGGGCGCATCAACTGGCCGACAATCATTGGCAATAGCAGCATTTTAGATATAGAGATCACCGATTCCATCAGGTTTAGCTCTGCACCTTCCAACCCCATAAAGAGCTGGATCAGTAGAGGCGTAATGAACACGCCTAAAATACTAGAAAGTGATGCATTGAATATCGCACCCAGTAGGTTTCCTTTTCCAATCACCGTCATCGCGACCGAAGACGAAATCGTACTCGGTAATACGAAGAGGTAACAGAAACCAAAGGCCAGAGCTGCTGGCATATAAGCGACAAAGCCTTGCCCGAATATCACCCAAAGCAGTGGGTAAACTAAGAATGTCGCGCTTTGTACAAAAACATGCAGCTTCCAATTCGAAAGCCCCTCAAGAATGGCTTTGGGAGACAAACCCAAACCGTGTAAGAAAAACACCAAAGCGATGCCGAGAACAGTCACCGTATCGAGATGAAGTACCCCACCCGATTTGCCCCAATCCGGCGTAAAAACAGCAACGACCATAGCCACCACCATCCCTACAAGAAACCATTCCTTTTTCAGTTTTTCTATCATGTTGACACGCACTTTCTATAGATTCTATTTCAGCCAATAACCCGGCTCCGACGCTATTTATCCTATCGACTCTAATTTTAATTAACCACCATAAACGTAAATTAAGCTTGTCTTTATCTTGAGGGTTAACATCGTTATTAAGTTTGTTACACCCGTTTTGCTCAGGATTAATCGGATGTATGGAATGACGATGAAAATATTAGAAAACAGAGGTTTATCGAGAAGATAAGATCACTTTCAGTGATCGGAACACAAAGGCAAGCCGTAGGGACAGCAATCAAACAGTAACAAATTTAGATACCAATATTCAGCCTATTACCAATAACTACTCAGCGGGAGCAAAACATGGACAACAGAATCACCATTATTGAATTTCTCAGAGTATTTGAGTTTATTCGCTCTTCCGGTGAGCAACGGGACAACAAATATCTAGTTGGCGAAATGACGGCTTGGCATGATTACGACGGTTACACCTGTTGGCTAAGCTATAAAGACGTCACGGTGACGCTGATGTTTCACGGTTCGCTAAAAATTGAGTACGACAACGCTTCAAATTACTCTGAATTTATTGAGCATTGTATGGGTATGCTTGCCACTGAACCTTCTCCATAAAACGCGAACAGACTAACGGCTAACGGCTAACGGAGACAATCATGAACGAAACGGCTTCATTGCTTAAGCGAAGACACCCTTTTTGGCTAGTACTCAGCCTCTCCTTTTTATGGTCTCAAGTATCTGTAGCAGGCATAGGTATGATTGATTTTATACAACCGAACGAACACAAGAATTGGACAGCGACCAACGACGATGTAATGGGTGGCATCTCAACGGGCGGGCTCATTTATCTTGATGATATGAGTCGATTTAGGGGCGAGCTATCGTTAGAAAACAATGGTGGTTTCAGTTCTGTAAAGCGCTCCATTGAATCACCAGCCCATGAAATAGATAGCGCAGAGCTAGTTTTCGTTGGTGATGGTCGCACCTACCAACTGAGGCTCACAACATCGAAAGATGGTAATCGAGTTCAATACAAACACGATTTCGTTACGATAAAGGGAGTGCGGCTTAACAAGGTGTTCCACTTCAATGATTTTCAAGCTGTGTTCAGAGGTCGGCTACTGAGCGATGCGCCGGAACTTAAGGCACGAGACATCAAACAAATCGGTTTTTTGATTGCGGACAAAGAGCCCTCGCCTTTTGAGCTAGACCTAATACAGCTTCACTTCAGAACATCGAAACCTATCACATCACCAGAAGCTGACTAAACTGACTAAACTGAAAACAAACAAAAGCCCCTGAAACCTTTTGACTAGCAATCAGATATCAGGGGCTTCTTCTATTTAAACCGTCAACAATTCAAAACAACGGCGGATTAAAACATCAGCAATTAGTATTTGATAGCTGTTTTACCAATCGAGGCACTGCTTTCAATACGTTGGTGTGCATCTTTAAGTGTTTCCACACTAAAGCCATTTAGGGTCGAGGTTAGCGTCGATTTAATACGGCCCGCATCAATCAGATTCGCGGCTTGGAATAGGATGTCTTGCTGCTTCTGGATATCTTCGGTGTTAAACAGTGAACGTGTAAACATCAGCTCCCAAACAAAGCCTGCTGATTTGCCTTGCAGCGCTGACAAGTCAATGCCACCATCAAATTCAACAATCGAACTGATCATGCCTTGCGGTGCGATCAATTCAACCATCGCATCCCAGTGCCCTTTTGTGTCTGCAACATTGAAAATGTAGTCGACATGTTGAATGCCTTGCTCTCGCACAGACTCGACAAGGTTACGGTGGTTCACCACATAATCCGCCCCCATATCCCTTACCCACTGTTCAGTTTCGGGTCTTGAAGCTGTTGCGATAACATTTAGGTTGGTCAGTTGCTTAGCCAGTTGAATCGTAATTGAACCAACACCGCCTGCTCCACCAATGATCAGGATAGACTTTTTCTCTTCAGGACGAACACGCAAGCGGTCAAACAATGCTTCCCAAGCCGTAAGCGTTGCTAGTGGCATAACGGCTGCAGCTTCATCAGAAAGGCTCTTCGGCGCTTTAGCGGTAATACGGTAGTCCACAGCTTGGTATTCGGCATTAGCGCCCATACGAGTTACGTCACCTGCATAGTACACACGGTCACCGACTTCGAAGCCTTCAACGTCAGCACCTTTGCCAACAACTTCACCGACTGCGTCATAGCCCAACACTTTTGGTTGTTCGAGTGTTTTGTCTTTGGCACTACGAATACGAATTTTTGCGTCAGCAGGGTTAATAGAAGTCGCGCTCACTTTTACCAGCAAGTCATTATTTTTTAGTTCGGGAAGACTCGTTTCAAACTCAAATAAACTGTCTTGTTCTGTAATCGCAAGTGATTGAGTAAATCCGATTGCTTTCATTGTTAATGGTAATGACATGATACTTCTCCTTAAATTCGATAATTGAATCTTAGAGAATTCTCGCTTTAGATAAACAGCCTAATATTTGAATTATTATCAAATGATTTTTGATAATAAGATGTATATGCGCAGGAAAAATACTAAGATTAGCAATTTGAAAATGCCTAATTTATGGGTAACCGAACAACCGATTCAAGGTTCAGAACAGGGAAACGAAATGCTTCTTGAAGACTTACAGGTCATTTTGAAAGTGGCGGAGTTTCGCAGTATCACTGCTGCAGCCACCAACCTTGATATGCGCACTGCCACAGCAAGTGCAGCGGTAAAACGTGTTGAAGCGGCACTAGGTGCGGAGTTATTTGTAAGAACCACGCGCCACCTAAGGCTCTCTTCAGCTGGCGAGCGTTATTTACCGGAATGCGAACAAGCCTTAAAGATGTTGGAGCAAGCGAAGCTCAACATGCGCGAAGAGCTTGGTATTCTTGACGGTGAAATTCGCATAGCGCTTTCATCAGATCTAGGACGCAACCTAATCACACCTTGGTTAGATGAGTTCTTGCTTGAATACCCAAAGGCGACGCTTCGCACTAGCATCAGCGATAGCAATATCGACTTCTACCGAGATTCCGTCGATATGGCGCTGCGTTACGGCTCTCCGACCGATGCGAACATGTATGGTTTCAAGATATGCGATGTGCCGAGGATATTGTGTGCGGCTCCTGAATACTTGGCTGAAATGGGCACACCAAAACACCCGAGTGACTTAGCTCAGCACAATGGTTTGCTTTACCAACTCCATGACATGTTGCAAGACGAGTGGGTGTTTAACGATGGTACTCAAGATCATAAAGTGAAACTAAAAGGAAATCGCGCTTCGAACGACGCAGACCTTGTAAGACGTTGGTGTATCGCAGGTAAAGGGGTGGCAATAAAATCTTGTCTAGACATGTCTCCTCACCTGCTTTCAGGCGAAGTGCTTAAAGTTATGCCTGAATTTAAGCCGACACCTACCGAGCTGTGGTTAGTGTGTCCAAGTCGTCAATCCATCACCCCTACTGTGCGTCTACTGAGAGATTTATTCAGAGAGAAAACCGCTGAGATCCTTTCGCAACTGAGCAAACAAGGCATTACAGAAGGCATTACAGAAGGCATTACAGAAGGCATTACAGAAGGCACAACATCTTAAGGTTTAATGTCGCTTATATAAGAAGCAGAGAGACAAAAAAGGCGTTAGCGAACTTCAATTCGCTAACGCCTTTCATCATTAGAACATCATAGCTGCATGATGAACCTTAATAAGAGTACTTAGTTTAATACTCTTAATACAAAAGCTTAGTTTGACTCGTCTTCAACATCGCAGTCTGCGCAGCACTGAAGAGCAATCTCATGTTCGAAGGTGATGGTGTCTTTACCTTCTTCAAGTAGCTCTGCGATTTCGTCTGCCACTTCTTTTTCATCATCCGCTTCGATTCCGCTTTCTAATTCTTCTTCTGAATAACCAAAGAAGTTAAGCAGTAAATACTCACGCGCTTCATCTTTAGTACAAACCACGTCTGCTGAAAGATCAGGAGTAACCTCGCCTTGTGCAAGTGTCGCTGTCACTTGTGCGATAGCATCGTCTTTCATCGCAGGCGTTAACCAACCAAGATCAGTACTTACTGTCGTTTTTTTACAGTCGAAGCAAGGCAGTTGGTGAAAGTAGTATTGAAAGGTAGTCATAGGTAAATTCTTCTTTAAATGTTGTATAGCGAGATTATGCGCGTTTTGTAGCAAAATACTATCTCAATCACAACCTGAAACCGCTTCATGCTGAGTATTTTTACCAGCGCCGCGCAAGCTGATGTGATCATTCGATAAAAGCGCTGTTTTACCTATGCTTACTCAGATTTACGCTTGTTTACATTTGTACGGGTAATATATGCCTCATCAAATAATAAGCGTGGTACCTCACAATTGCTTTGGCTCTTGCTTAGTTTCGTCGTTCCAGCTATCAGCTATGAGTTCACGGCTTACTTAACTACTTAGCTACTTAGCTACTTAGCTACTTAGCTCGGATTTGTTTGAAATAGCTTTGTTTTCAATTAACTTACTTGCACTTGGCTTATTTTGAACCACGCTTATTTAAATCACCCATTTAGGATACCCAATCAATGATCATCAAAAAATATCAAGCCCTTGCCCTTTCATCGGTTGCTTTGCTCGCTACAGGCTGCTCACCATCATCAGATACGCCTTCGGTCAGCAACGTCAGTGATTACCAAGGCTCAGCGAGTATTACTCAAGGTGTGGCGACCACTGTTGAATCGAATCTCTTTGAGTGTGCAAACGGACGTAGCCGAGTGGCGGGCGTCGGGGAAATTACGGACTCCGAAGGAAAGGTTTGGACGGTTCCAGCCAAGAACAACTTTGCGACAGGGCCAAAAGCCTTTGATCTTTATGAAGAGTGCTCAAACACCACACCAAGCAGCCTAGCCGAAGTCGATCAAAGCTCTGTACCTGTAGCGATAGTGGATCAAGACGGTGAAGAAATAACAGGTTATATTTTTGCCGATAACTATTTCGAACTTTATATCAACGGCCAGTTAATCGCGGTAGACACCGTTCCTTTCACACCGTTTAACTCAAACATCGTCAAATTTAAGGTGAAGAAGCCTTACACGATTGCGGTGAAAGTGATTGATTGGGAAGAAAACCTAGGTCTTGGCAGCGAAGATAACCGCGGAAAGGCATACCACGCTGGCGATGGTGGCTTTATCGCGAGCTTTAGTGACGGAACCGTGACAGGACCAGAATGGCAAGCACAAACCTTTTATACCTCACCGATTTATGACCTGACTTGTTTGAGTGAAGTGGATGCGAAGCGTCTTTCTGAAAGCTGCACCACGGAAGGAACTGACCACGGTCAAGATGCCTACGCCGCTCATTGGGAAACACCAACCAACTGGATGAACCAAGAGTTCGATTCAACATCTTGGCCTCAAGCATCAGTATATTCAGAAGACGATATTGGCGTGAACAATAAAAAAGCGTACATGAACTTTATCGAAAAATTCAGTGGTGCTGGCGCAAGCTTTATCTGGTCGACAAATGTCGTTCTCGATAATGAAGTGCTACTGAGATACGAAGTTAAGTAGCTTTATTCCTTTGTAAGCAAGCCCAGTCACAAGTATGACTGGGCTTACTACTCAAACAACTTGCTGGTGTTTCTAATTCACAGCGAACCTGATCATAATCTTAGGGCGTTTGATTACGACGAAGTTTGCGAAGCCTTGCTTGCTCCACGTGACTTAGCTTTGTAATTGTGTAACCAGCAACAAAACAACCCGATGCACAAACCCCAAAATGCACTGCCGATCCCCAGTAAATTGGTGCCAGAAGCAGTGAATAATAAAGTAAGCAGTGCAGGCTCTCGATAGTGGGTGTCTGCCATCGAAACAGCTAAACAATTCATCAAGGTCGGCATCACCGCTAAGCCAGCAACCGCAATGACAATCTCGGAGGGCACAGCGCTAAACAGCGACACAAATGACATCCCCATCACGCCAGCTAACAAGTAAAACCCGCCCATACAGATCCCCGCCATGTAACGTGTCTTGGGATTACTATCCGCATTCGGGCCCATGCAAATAGCGCCCGTAATCGCAGCAAGGTTATACGCAAAGCCACCAAACGGCGCGAAAATCAAACCCGTCACCCCAGTGGTGGTAATGATCTTCGATGAATCGATTTGGTATCCGTTCGCTTTTAGAACCGCAAATCCCGGTAAGTTCTGTGAAGCCATCGTCACTATAAACAGTGGGATACCGACACTGAACAACGAAAAGAACTCAAAATCGGGCGTGATGAACACTGGGGTCGTTAATCCCATAGTCACCTGACTGACATCGAGTTTGCCAAAACCCACACACATGACCAGTGCGATAATAAAAATGCTTGGGATCAGTAAATTTCCTAACCGCGCTTTCGCCAGAATAAATACAGCGAGCATGACCGTTACGACTTGTGCCTGTTCCATTAACGACGTGAACAAACCCAAACCGAATTGCAATAGAATCCCCGCGAGCATCGCAGAGGCAATCGATGTTGGGATCTGTTTTAGGACTTTCTCAAATATCCCCGCCAATCCAACTAACGTGATCAACATCGAACTGAACAAAAACACGGCCACAGCCTGATTCATTGTCAACCCTTCAAGAGATGTGATTAACAACGCCGCTCCAGGCGTCGACCACGCTGTAACCACAGGCTTCTTGTAATGAAACGAAAGCAGTATTGTGGTTACGCCCATGCCAATTCCCAACGCCCAAAACCATGACGCCACTTGCTCTTCAGTTGCTCCAGCACTCATTGCCGCTTGGAAAATAATCGCCGCGGCGCTCGCATAACCAATGAAAACAGCGATAAAGCCGGTACTGACGTGAGAAAATTTTAGCTTAGTCATGTTAATCTCTTCCTGCGTGCGTTATAACGTCCATAGACCAAACCTAGCACCGTGCGCTATAACGCACAACTTATTTGTAAAAACTTGTAGAGAAAATATGCAAACAGAAATTAAAGTTGGCGTTAACTTGAAACGCCTTCGCCAAGAAAAAGGCTGGAGCTTAGACAAAACAGCGAAAGAAACTGGCGTGAGCAAAGCAATGCTAGGACAAATTGAACGTGGAGAATCCAGCCCGACAGTCGCTAAGCTTTGGCAGATAGCTTCTGGGTTCGAGGTGTCACTTTCGAATTTTATCGCGGCTAGCCCAAACAGTGAACTGACGAGTTTATTCAGAGATGCAAACGAACTAAGACATGAGGAATACAACATTGGCTTTTTCGTCAGTTTGTTGTTTCCTTTTGAGGAAGCACTAGGATTTGAAATATTCGAACTCACCCTAGCACCCGATTACCAGCATGAATCCGCCCCACATAACGCAGGCGTCACTGAGCACATCTTATGCATTTCAGGAGAGATGGCCGTGATGTTTGATGATGAGTGGCATACGTTACGCGCAGGACAAGCCGTTCGCTTCAATGCCAACCAGACCCATGCCTACAAAAATATCGGTGAAGGAAACGCCGTATTTCATAATGTGATTCACTACCCTAATAACAAGCAATAGTGCCGGATTTGGTGCTAACGGATGTTTAGCTCTAACCGGATGTTCAGCGCTAACGAAAGAGCTGGCAGACCACTGGCTGTTACTAACTTAAAGCGACTATACGTTGACGACCATACTGCCATCTTCGGCTTGATAACGAGCCCATAGTTGAGAGAGGTTTTCTTTATTAAGCTGTATCTCTTTTTCTTTCAGAAACGTTTCGTTGTGCAGCTTCGAATACGAGCGCTCAGCAAGGTCACAGCTAAATGTAACGATGGTTTTCCCTTTCCCCATTCTAGCCGCAGCGTATAGCGCACCTGCTACGTTCAACGACGAACTGCTTCCTAGAAGAATACCGTCATGTTCCGCAACAAGGCGGGATATCGTCACCAAATCCTGATCGGGAAGCGTGATGGCACGATTGATTTTTGCCTGCCTGAAATTTTCAACCGTTCGCATGATCCCTATGCCTTCCGTGAACGAACTTCCCGTTGATTGATAGTGTCCATTACGTAGAAACGAATAAATGCCGGACCCATTTGGGTCAACTAACCAAGTTTCGAGATTGGGTTGCTGCTCAGATAGATAGTGTGAGTTTCCGGCAATGGTTCCACCCGTCCCCACCACTGAAACTAGAGCATCAATATTCCCCTGTGTTTGCTGCCAGATCTCAGGTCCAGTATTTAAATAGTGCGCTCGATAATTACTGAGATTTTCAAACTGATCTGCCCACCAATAACTCTCATTTTCGACACCAATCCGCTTAGCCGTGTGGTAAAATGTTTCTAAAAGAGAAAAAACCGGTGACCTCGTTGATGTAACTGAAATGACCAAATTAACCAACTTATTTCAAGACAGTATCGAAGGTCGGTTTCAAGCAGGCGAAGAACAGCAAGACCCTGAGATGTTTAAAAAGTCCGAACTAATGTTTATGTCAGGGGAAGAGTTACCTCGATGCTGGACAGATCCAAACTACCGCTCAGGGACTAAATAACCTTAGCGCTTCCAGAGCACCCGATGATTCGCAATTTAAGCTCTGTTCTAAAACTGTTTCACGATCGCCTTGTAGGCTATCCCCCTGTTAAAACATTCAGACGCATCTTTACTAGACACAAAAAGCGAGCCACTTGGGCTCGCTTTTGATTGTCTTTTTCTTGCTTAGACTTCAGTTCAGATTACAGAAGTTCTACCGACTGTTGAGCAATCACGAATTCTTCGTTGGTTGGCAAGCTATTATAATCGCACCTATTAACACGGGTTTGTCGAGTAGACGACACTTGTTACCAAGTGCCGCCCCTCTAAGAACCGTACGT
>NZ_JBGOOD010000075.1:0-19949 GCF_041439475.1 Vibrio sp. 1S139 | reverse complement strand
GCCTTGGAACTTCAAACACTGACAAGTCGCCCCGTGGGTTCATGGGGCGGATACGTTTAGTATCCGTAATATAATTATGGCCTTCAATACACCAATCAAATAATCTAATATGAAACTTCTAAAAGTAATAATTACCATTGTTGTATACAACATTGCGTCTTGGGTTTTCGATAAAACTAAAAAAGAGGAATGGATGAGCTTTGTGTATCCAAATGCCAATAATTTAACTATTGACAGATTCGGTGGAACATTCAGTTTGCTTTCTGCATGTCGTGCAGCATCGCTAGATATACTAGAAGACCTAAATGCAACTAACTATGGTGACTATGAATGCGCACTTAATTGCGATACTTCGGGCGGCAAACCATACATTTGTGATGAGACCTCAAGGTAAGTTGCGTACAATTTGTATACAAACTGTTTAAAAACGATTCGCAACACTTGGCACTTTCTAGCTCAAAAGTGCCCCATTCAAAGTTACGCGGAGAAGACTTCTCAGTCCACTAAAGTGTTATTTGACTTACTTCTTCTAATGTCGCTAATGTGTCTAAAGGGGTGAGAGAACATCAATTATCTACAAGTAGCAATAAACTAAGAATTAGAAGGTAGAAATGTCAGTTGCAAATACCAGAAAGAAAATTGAGAAATTCCTACTATCTGAAATACCAGAAGTACTGGTCATAAAAGGAGATTGGGGGGTAGGCAAAACATTTACTTGGAAAAAATTCTTTCAGGAAATCAGGAAATCAGGAAATCAGGGAAGAAAATCATATTGCACTAGAGCATTACTCATATGTGTCTCTATTTGGTATTGAGTCTCTACATGAACTTAAGCGAAGTATAGCACTCAGTAAAGTTAACACAAAAATAGCCTTGAGTAGCAACGTTGAAGAAGAGCAAAACCTTAAGCACTACCTGAATAAAATTGGCAACACCGTAAAGCAGCCAATAATGAAACTGTTAGATAGTGGCAAAGATGTTGAGTTATTCGGTGTTGCTGGTTTAGGAGGCATGGTTGACTCTATCCTTTATGCGACACTTTCAAAAACAATAGTGTGTTTTGACGATTTAGAGCGTCATAGTGATTCACTGTCTGTAAGAGATATTCTCGGAATGGCTTCTTACTTGAAAGAAGAAAAAAGGTGCAAAATTGTCATACTGTTAAATGAGGATGGGGATAAAGCAAGGCTCGAAGAGTACTTCAAATATCACGAGAAAGTTGTAGATACCCAAATCGCCTTTGAGCCAACTGCGACAGAGTGCTTTGACTTGGCAATTGGTGAACAAGAAAAATATGACCTAATCCGAAAGTGTTGCGTTAGTTTACAGATAAAGAACATTAGAGTACTGAAGAAAATTGAACGACATACACAAGAGCTACTTAAACACCTATCCTCTTATGACGAGATGATAGTACAACAAGCTATCTATTCGTTAGTTGCAATTAGTTGGTGCTATTACTGCCACAGTTCAGAGCCCGAAAAGATACCATCATTCGAGTTCATAACTACCAAAAAAAGATTTTTTGGATTATCTGATGATAAAGAGGACAAGGTAAAAAAGCTCTGGTCACAAAAACTAAATCAGTATGGCTACCAGCACACAGATGAGCTGGATCTGCTAATAGCTGAATGCATCGAACAAGGGTATGTAGACGAAGAAAAATTGAAGTTACTATGTTCGTCAAAGCAAGAAGAAATTAACAACCAAAGCAAAAATAAAGGATTAGAAGAAGCTTGGAATCTGTTTCATGGCTCTTTTGCTGAAAATACACAAGAGGTTGTTGAAGCAATGAAGCGAGGGCTGGAAGCTTCTGTTCACCACACAAGCTCATCACAATATGGTCAGGGAGTAAAACTAATACGTGATTTAGGTGATGAGCAACTTGCAGACGAAATGATTGCCAATTACATAGATTGTCACAAAGAAAACTATGAAAGATTTAATCTTTCAGATGCATATCGCAACCCTTTTGGAGTAGATGACCAAGGGTTTGCTGACAAGCTTAAAGAGGCTTTCGAACAATACAACAAAGACCCTGAGCCAATCGAGATTTTAGAGAAAAGAAGAGGCCAGAACTCATATAATTCCTCTGAAGCAGAGGTATTAGGTAAAATTCCTAAAGAAGAGCTAAAAGAAATGATTAAAAGCTTTACGGGCGAAGACCTCACTGATTATGTCCGAGTAATTATCATGATGGGGGCAACAAATGAAGCTCTGCAAACCAACATCAATGAAGTTTTTCAGGAAATTCGTGACGAAAGCGATATTAACAGGGCTAGGTTGGCTAAATTTGGAATCAAGAATAGTAAATAATCCATTAGCTAAGAAGTGGAACGACAAAGTCCCTTGGTGTTCACATTAGTGAGGTGGATTAGTCAGGACTCAATCTGCCAGAGCCAAAACAAGGTTGTAACCAGATCTGACAGATTGCTCTATCACGCCTTTGCCCCAAATTCGCTAGACTGAATACTCAACAAAATCTAGGTGAGTGTGTTTCCCCTACCAGACCTAATCCGATTTCAAGGAGGCTAGGCGCTCAGTTGCGGTCAACTAAAAGAGATGGGGCCACTTTAATTGAAAACTTAAATCTCTGGTTTAGTGATAACTGTTAGTGAAATGGAACCACGCGTGACGGAAACATAAAATTCTTTGGCTGACATGTCTCGTACGTTGGTTACTATACAGTGATCGTACTCTAGCCCCTTTAAAAGTAGCATCGTTGCGATCTGAACATGGTTATTTGAACTATTAAGTGTCTATTTATTTGGTGGTAATTCCCAACCTTCCGCAAAGAATCTTGTATTCCATCGTCAAAAATTTCAATTATAGGCATTTCCTATGATTGCTTAAGTTAGTTATTAGCCAAATAGTTTAAAAGGTTAGTATGTGCAGAAACTACCCATAGAACACAGAAGTATTCAGGGTAAATTGAAAAAGCACTAAACCCTTCTATAGTAAATTCGGTCACCACAAAACATTACATAATAAAGGAACGTGAGTCTATGCTAGGAAGTGAGATCGAAATACTTACCCACAAAGAAGAATTAATATACTTACCAGAAGACGAAATAGTTGAATATCCAGCCCGCTATTATACGGAAGTAGGCTCTTTTGATTTCCACCGCAGGGGGACCGGAGATTGTCCTACAGTACAAATTAGAAATAATATAAAAATTGAACTTACAATCTATGACAAAGATAAAGGAAAAGTTAATGTTTCTATATTTACTTATGACAGTACTGGAAACGTAGCTGATACCTCTTTCACTCAAATTTCATCTGATGTTGTTTTGCGTCCAGGTAAGCCTATAGTCGTATCATCACCGTCTAGTCGAGACTATTTTAAATTTCATCATGTAGTAGTTAGGAATGGTCGTGCATTTATGAAAATCGCTGTGGTCGATTTTTGGACAATAAGAGTCAATGGAGCAGTTTGTCACAGGGGGCATAACACTTTCTCTAACCATCAGGTCCAGTTAGGAAAAATAGCTTTACGAACCATCGATGATAATACCTTACCTACGTTAGAGTAATGTGGTTACTAGGTGTAGTGGCTAAGTGAGATTGGCCATTAGATTGGATGGTTTGCAATACCTGAAATTATCCGTGAGATGCTAATTTAGGAAACCCACTTACAAGGTTCTGTCCAGAAATGTGCTTTAGATAAGTGGATAATTACGAATACTGAATCTTAGTATCAATCCACAAAAAGGTTATCAACTGGTGACTTTTCAACAAAAAAGAGCCGCTTTTTAGCGGCTCTTTCTGTTTGAGTTTTAGCTATCGCTCAGTAGAGCGTTAACTTTCAATTTTTCTACTTCGCATAATTCGAAGGAAACAGTGCTCGTTTCGCTTCTTCATCACGTTCGGTTTTAAATTCAACATCTTTACCGGTTTCGCGGGCGCGCAGGGCGGCAGGGCGAGTGTTGATTGCGTTAAACCAACGCTTCAAGTTCGGGTAAGGTTCTAAGCCTTCTTCACCAAGCACGAAAGGTGCTTTATCAATCCAACCCCATGCCGCGACATCGACAATGGTGTACTCATTTCCGACGAAAAACTCACGACCTTCCATGTGCTTTTCTAACACTTCGTAATGACGCTGTGCTTCACGTAGGTAACGGTTCACAGCGTAGTCTAGGCCTGCTGGCGCAGCATGACGGAAGTGTACCGATTGACCTGAATAAGGGCCAAGGCCGCTCGCGATAAACATCATCCAAGATAATAGCTCGGCTCTGTCTTCCGGTTGCCCACCTAGTTTGCCCGTCTTCTCTGATAGGTAAAGAAGGATAGCGTTTGAATCAAATACGCGTTGTCCTTCGTCTTCGATCGCAGGTGTTTTACCGTTCGGATTAATCAAGCGATATTCCGGCGTGTGTTGCTCGCCTTTTAAGGTATCGACTGGAACGAGTTCAAAATCTAGGCCTGTCTCTTCTAGAAACAGAGCGATCTTCATTGGGTTGGGTGTTTGGTGAAAATAGAACTTAAGCATGGGGTAACTCCTTGTATTGGTAATTCATTAAAGCATCACTTGAACGATCGTTCAATAATTGATTTTAAATTATTTGGAAAGCTGTCGAATCGTATTCCAAGTCTATGTGCTTAAAACTTCGTTATCAGGGGGGGATGATTAACATCGAACAATTCAGTGTATTGGATTTTAAGTTGTTGAAAAAAATGAGCTTAAAGTTGCTGTTTGGGCGTGTTGTTTTCTGCGGAGTTCGGGTTTGTGATTGGTGGTTTTCGGTGGAATAGGGCGTATGTAGTCCTCAGTTAGATATTCCAAAATTACCCGTAAATTCCCCTTTAAACCAAAATTATCTCGATACATAGGCTTATTGGTAAGTTCAAAATCGTGATCTGTTGCCACATCTTATGCAACAAATGAATATTAACCTTGGAGAGTAAGGTTTGGTTCACGGTTTTTTAATCTTGGGGGCTTACATTGGGGAGCAAATCTGATGTGAACACTTAACGACACAGGATCTTTCCATGAAAAAGAACATTATCGCCCTCGCTCTTGGTGGCATGCTCGCTTTTGGCGCAACACCTTATTCTTTTGCTGCTAACGATGGCGCAGTACAAGCTTCTGCCGATTACGCGCAGTTGGTGACTAAGCGACAAGTTGTCGACCAATTACTTCTTGATGCGTTGCAGGCGTTTAAGTCTCCGGCAAGAATTTCTCACGCGGGCTTTACGGCTAAAATGCCAAGCAATATGGAAATTGTGACTAACCGATTGTTAGAAGCTTACCAGTTAGAACCTTACCGTACTGACTTGTTGATCTCGGCTGCGAACGCTCAGATCTACAACAAGAATGCAGAGCGCGCTATTGAGTTGTTTGAACAAGCACTGACGGTTGCGCCAGACGATGTTGACCTTCACGCTTACCTTGCGGTTTGGCAGCGATTTGAAGGCAATGAAAGTGAATCCAATAAGCACATGGAGAAACTGGAAAGCTTGAATAAAGGCAAAGCAGAAGACATCAAGCGTATTTTTGCTACGGTTGGCCGTGTGTTAGAAACACCGTTGAAAGAGTCTGCGGATAAGGGACTGTTGAGCGACCACGGTGCAATCGTCACTTTGGGTTACGCGCTTAACCCTGATGGTTCTATGCATGAAATCTTGATTGAACGTCTTGAAACGACATTAGCAATGTCGAAAGCTAACCCAGACGCGATGATCGTGTTAACCGGCGGCGTGCCTAAGAACCATAAGACAGAAGGCAAGTTAATGGCGGATTGGCTTATCTCAAAAGGGGTAAGCAAAGACCGCATCATTGAAGAGAACTACGCGACCAGCACGGTAGGAAATGCCTTATTCAGTAGCTATGCGCTTGCTCGTCATGATATTAAACATGCGACGATTATTAGCTCGGCAAGTCATGTTCGTCGTGGTCAAACTCTGTTTGAGATCGCTAGCTGGCAAACGGGCCCTCAGGGCATTACCTTCGATACGGTTTCTTACCCAGACAAACCGCTAGAAGATCTTAAGAAAGCGAGCAGTGGTGAGCTATTAGGCATCTACCGTGACGCTCTCAGAACTTATGGCATGTGGAGCTACCGCTCTTACCCGTTAGAGTCTCGCTAAGCCCAAGCATTATTTGCGTTTGGGAAAAGTGCGGTTCGCGTTAAACCAAAGCTTCACTTGTTAGTACAATCGAGCACAGCTAGATGGTATGCTGTGCTCCTACTTAATTTAGTGTTTCAAAGGCAAAAAAATGAACCCGATTTTAGCAATGTTGAAAGAGAACAATATTAGCGACGAGCAGATCAGCGAGATATTCAAGACGTTGACCGAGAACCCTCTTGCAGCAATGGCGACAATCAGCCAACTTGGTTTACCACAAGATAAGCTTCAAATGCTGATGGGTCAGGTAATGCAAAACCCTGCGCTAATCAAAGAAGCAGTTGAAGAGCTTGGCCTAGATTTTTCTAAGGTTGAAGCCGCTAAAGAGCAACTTCAAAAATAAGTGAGTTTGAATGAGCTAATATCGAATTAGCTTAATCCACATTCAATAAAAAGGTCGTTTAAGTTCAGCAACAGGCTGTCTTAACGGCCTTTTTTGATCTTGGTGGCGATTTTTGACTTTGATTTGAGTGCTTTCAATCATCCTTTCCGACCCTATACATACCGACCATTTCAACACAATTGACAGCAACCTTGCCAAATATGTGCGACTACTGACAATTTACTTACTAGACTTAATTAACCTATGTGCGACCTGATATGTGCACCTTGATGAACAGAGTTTTTGGATGAAGACAGCCCTAAATAATAGGGCTAACTGATTTGGGCCATAAGCGCGGTTTGTCCATGAGTCACATTAAGGAAAAGAATAAGAGGGCAACAAACTAAGCCCTTTATTGAGCAGTGATTTATAGGACATGAGTTATGAAGTATTTAAAGGAAACCGCTTTAGCGAGCCTTGTGCTGGCTGGGCTTGTTGGTTGTGGCGGTGATTCAGGTTCATCAAGCAGCACGACACCCATTACCTTGAGCGTGAGTGATGCGCCCATTGATGATGTTAAAGACGTCACCGTGACATTCAGTAAGGTCGCTTTACTTCCTCAAGGGGGAGGTTCGCCACTGATTTATGATGTGTATAAAACGGACGAAAACGGCGATTACGTTGATGAAAATGGCGATCCATTGCCAGATGGTGAGGATCCGATTCCATTAAGTGTGAATTTGCTGGATTACCAAGGCAGCGATGCGCTTCCTTTGATTGAAAATGAGGTCATTCCGGTAGGCAGCTATAAGTTGTGTGTGTTTGCGAATGATGGCGATCATCCAACAGATCCATCATATGTCGTAGATGATAATAATGTGGAACAAAAGTTAACGGTGAAAGGTAATGGCGCGTGCCCGCAAGGTGTGGGTAAAGAAGATAACACTGGCGTGCTTTACTTTAATGATTCATTTAATGTGAACCAACAAAGTAACGATTTTGTTGTCGAGTTCGATCTTCGACGTGGCCTAAAGAACAGTTCAACCTATCCTGATTACACTATTCAAAGAACGTCTGTAAGCCTTATCAATACAGTTGAGACGGGAAACATTGAAGGCACTGTTGCGAAGCAAACCTTTGATGCTTGTAGGCTCACAACCGATAATACCTTTATTCAGGCGGTCTACTTGTATGAAGGCAACATCGACAAAGATGACATGACACCGATTGGTGGTAGTGAGGAAGTAAAACCTGTCACTTCAGCTTCCGTTGTGCTTGGTGAAGACCAAACTAATTTTGAATTCTCACTGGGCTTTATTGATCCAGGTACTTATTCATTAGGTTATATCTGTACTGCGCAGCATGACAGTGATGAAGACAATGCAGCGCCACTAGCCGCTGGGTTCGCAATATACGAAGCTGAAAATGGTGTGCAAGTCACTGTTGGTCAAGACAGCCAAGTGTCATTCTAAGCTTTATGTGAATGACGCTTTTTAATCAAAACGGCCTCTTATTTGGAGGCCGTTTTTTATCATGTCACCTAGCTAGCATGAATTTGATGTGCATTGAGTGTGACTCTAGGGAAGTGATAATGTAACGTTGTATCTCTTACTTTAACCTAGCGAAATGTACTCTGGCGTTGCTCATGAAATCTAGTTTAAGCATTCGATCTTACACCAAGCAATTTAATACCCATGCTCATGATGACCATCATCAATTGGTATTGCCGATCCAAGGCAGTATCAATATCGAGATGGTGGGGTATGTCGGCAAAGTGGCCGTGGGCGAATGTGTCGTAATTCCGGTAACCACAGCGCACGCGTTTAAAGCGGATGAAGCCGCGCGGTTTATTGTCGCGGATATGGCAGAGTTACCGCAGCACTTGTTGGAGCATGAGCTCTCGGTTTTCACGATAACGCCACCCTTAATGAGCTTCTTGCTGTTTGTTGAGAAGCAGTTGGAGTATCAGGTCGATAGTGGTATTGAATCATCAGTTTTGGATGTGTTTTCACTGCTGTTAGAGCAACAACAAGTGAGCAAGAGCATCGACCCTCGAATCCGGGCGGTACAAAGGCTGATCGCGGATAACTACACCCAGCCGTTATCCATTTCACAACTTGCAGAAACGGCCTGTTTGAGTCCTACTCAATTCAAAAAACGCTTCAAAGAATGTCTGGGTATCAGTGCGCTTAAATACATCACTCGCTATCGTATGGAGAAAGCTCAAGCCTTGTTAACCCACACCGATTTACCGGTTCAATTGATTGCTGAAAATGTGGGTTATAGTGACTTGTCTGCATTCAGTCGACGCTTCTCTCAGCACTTTGGCATGTCTCCAAGGGCGTTTTTGGGCTCGATGAAAGAGAGTCTTCCAAAACAAGAATAGCGTCCTTTTGGCAAACTCAACTTAGTATATGTTCACTATTATCTATTTCAGAAATGAAAATAGACTAGGTAATAGAAATGAATCTTGCCATCAATCGCGTTAACGAATTCCAAACGGGCACTTTAGCCATCGTGTTTGCTTCTGTTTTATGGGGCACGACAGGCACCGCCGCAAGCTTTGCGCCTGATCTCAGCCCATTAGCGATTGGTGCTTTTTCAATGGGCGTCGGCGGCTTAATGCAAGCAGTCTTGGCGTATCGAAAGATCTTATCTTCACTTGATAAGCTTTTGCTCAACAAAAAGTTGTTAGCGGCGAGTGCGCTGGCTTTGGCGATCTATCCTCTGGCTTTTTACTCTTCGATGAAGTTATCGGGTGTCGCAATGGGCACAGTGGTGTCGATAGCTACTGCTCCTTTCTTTTCTGCACTTTTAGAGTGTCTTATTAGCAAAAAGAATAATATCAACAAACGTTGGTTAACGAGCTTTGCCATTGGCGTGGTTGGTATTGGGCTACTGGTATTTTCAGAATCATCATCAGCGAATGATTCTGGTGACGATCTGAAGCTTTTGGGCATTGGATTAGGGTTGGTTGCTGGGTTGTGTTACGCCATTTATTCATGGGCGACAAAAGCTCTGATAGACGAAGGCATTAAGTCGCAAGCAGCGATGGGCAGCATATTTGGGCTAGGAGCGATGTTGCTACTGCCAACGCTTTGGTTTACGGGGGATAACTTGTTCGCATCGAATACCAATATATTGGTGGTGAGTTACTTGGTGTTACTTCCTCAATGTTTAGGCTATATCGCTTTCAGTTTTGGGCTACGCCATGTCACAGCGAGTAGCGCCAACTTGATTACCTTACTTGAGCCAGTCGTTGCCGCCGTGTTGGCCGTGTGTATTGTCGGTGAGCTGATTCCGTTTACAGGCTGGCTAGGTATGTTTCTGATTGTGTTGTGCTTGTTGATACAGTCGAAGCCATCTAAAGGAACGTTATAAGTATTTGTTTTGTTGGACCTAATTGAAATTTTTTCATGTGTAATTCTTATAATTGAATAAAATGAGTATCTCAGTTGCGAGAGTGCTGTTACTATCGTTATCAATAGTCGGGGGGCATATACCTTAGTTGGTGTTTGCTGAGATCGTTATTCGAGACCCGTTGAACCTGATTCAGTTAACACTGGCGTAGGGAACTATGATTACTTTGCCTACGTGGTTCAACAATGATCTCTCATTGCTTTCACCTCCACACTCTCTTTGCGGCCAAAGTTCGGTTCTCTTACGTCTTTTAGACAGTAGGAGCGACCATGACACAGCATTCCAATTCTCAAGTATCACCTAACAGCACTCAAACACCAGAAAACCAATCTTCTTCGATCAATACTCCGATTGTTTTGACCATTGCGGGTTCTGACAGTGGTGGTGGCGCGGGCATTCAAGCTGATATTAAAGCCATGTCTGCAACGGGTAGCTTCGCTTGTTCGGTAATTACCGCGATTACATCTCAGAACACCCAAGGCGTGTCCGCTATATTTCCAATCCCACTAGAGCATGTCGCTAGTCAGTTAGATGCAGTGTTTACCGATTTGAATATCGTGGCGGTAAAAGTCGGCATGTTGGCGGATTCGCAAATCATCAAAGTCGTCGCGGACAAAATCAAACAATACCGACCTAAACACCTAGTGATTGACCCTGTAATGGTCGCGACAAGTGGTGACCTTCTCTTAGAAAACTCTGCTATTACGACGCTAAAGCAAGAACTGATTCCGCTGGCAGACATCATTACCCCTAACTTGCCAGAAGGCGCGGCGTTAACAGGCAAAGCTGTCCCTGAAAGCGAAGCCGAAATGCAGGGCATGATTGAAGACTTACGCGCACTAGGTGCTAAAGCTGTCCTGCTAAAAGGCGGTCACTTAGAGAAGGATGAGAACAGTAACGACCTACTGATTCTGCCAACCGCATCCGCTCTGATTAGCGCTAAACGTTTTCCTACCAAAAACACTCATGGCACGGGTTGTACGCTTTCATCTGCTATTGCTTCTTTCTTAGCGCAAGGCAACACGCTGTCAGAGGCTGTTGAGCTAGGCAAACAATACATTTCGCGCGCGATTGCTCATGCTGATGAGTTGCAAGTCGGCCAAGGTCATGGGCCCGTAAATCACTTCTTCGCTGGGCACGGGAATGTCCGTTAATACGGTGGGTGTTCAGCTCAGCAATGCCTCTTTACGTTATAACGACAGTGAGCACGCAACCTTATCGGGATTGTCGCTTAGCTTAAACGCAGGTAAGTGGACGGTATTGCTAGGTCGAAGTGGCTGCGGGAAAACCACGGTATTGCGTTATCTGGCAGGCTTGTTGGACGACAAGGTGGAGTGGCAGGGAACATTGACAACCTCTGATGAATTGCCTTTAACGGATCGCATCGCTTACATGGCGCAGCAGGATTTGTTACTGCCATGGCTGTCGGTTATCGACAATGTATGTCTGAGTCATTGTTTTCAAAATTCAGCTTCTGACAAAGCACTGCAAACCAATCAAGCACTCGAGTTGCTCGCTGCGGTTGGTTTGGCTGATTATGCGAATGCGATGCCGGATCAGTTGTCTGGTGGTATGCGTCAACGTGTCGCTTTGGCTCGCACCTTAATGCAAGACAAGCCAGTGGTGCTGATGGATGAACCGTTCTCTGCGCTGGATGCGGTAACAAGACACAAACTACAGAGCTTAGCGTGTGAGCTGTTAAGAGATAAAACCGTTGTGTTGATCACCCATGATCCACAAGAAGCGGTGCGCTTGGCGGATAATTTGTATGTGTTGCAAGGCACACCTGCGAATGCCCAGTCATTGTCTGTGCCTAACACCCTCACACCAAGAGTGTTAGATGGTGAATGCGCTGAGTTACAACAAGCGATCTTAGATCAGTTGGAGCGTGATTATGAATGATCTAACGCGAAGCGAAACTGTGGCTCATTCAACTAATGCACAGACTACCACTACACGCCCTCGTCAGATTAATCCTGTTGTTCGTTTGCTTATCAGCAGTGCTGTGATTTTGGGCTTATGGCAGCTGGTGGTGGTTGTCTTCGAGATGCCGAGCTTCATTCTGCCAGCGCCTGCAGAAGTCTTTATTAAACTATTCGAACGCTACGATGTATTGCTCAAGCACACTTGGGTGACTGCGCAAGAGATCTTACTTGGCTTGCTACTTGGTTTGTCGATGGGGCTATTTTTCGCCCTGCAGATGTTGATGTTCGAACCACTAAAACGCTGGCTGTTACCTATCTTAATCGCTAGCCAAGCAATCCCTGTGTTTGCTATTGCTCCAGTATTGATGTTGTGGCTTGGCTATGGCATCGCCTCAAAAGTGGTGATGGCGGCGATCATTATCTTCTTCCCTGTAACTACCTGTTGCTACGACGGCCTGCGAAATACTCCGACGGGCTATCTTGATCTTGCTAAGACCATGGGTGCATCGAAATGGCAATTGTTGCGTTATATCCAACTGCCTGCTGCGCTGCCAACACTGGCGTCTGGCATTCGCGTTGCGGTGGTAATTGCACCAATTGGCGCGGTCGTTGGGGAGTGGGTTGGTTCGAGTGAAGGGCTGGGTTATCTAATGCTACAGGCCAACGCGCGCATGATCATTGATGAGATGTTTGCGGCCTTGTTTATCTTGGCGGTGCTGTCTATCTCGCTCTACTTCGTTACAGATAAATTACTCAAAAAAGCTATCCCTTGGGAGAACCAATGATGGCTTGCTCAATAACACTTGTTTAATAAGGCTTCGTTTAATAAAGCCTGTTTAATAAAGCTTCGCTCAACATAAGAATAATATTCAAAAGGAAAGGTTAACCGTGAAAAATACAAAATTGATAGGTGCAGTGGCACTGCTTGCTTCATTGGTTTCAGGTCATGCTCTAGCGGACTCTGAACAAAAGAAACTGACATTGATGTTGGATTGGTTTGTGAACCCGAACCACGGTCCAATCGTGATTGCTCAAGAGCGTGGCTACTTCGCTGACCAAGGCTTAGACATTGAAATTCAAGAACCAGCAGACCCAAGCACGCCAGCAAAATTGGTTGCGGCAGGTAAGGTCGATTTAGCGGTAACTTACCAACCAAGTTTAACCATGGATGTAGCAGCAGGTTTACCTCTCGTTCGTGCATCAACCCTTATCGCGACACCACTGAACACGCTAATGGTGCTGGATAATGGCAAGAACGATTCACTAGCGGATCTTAAAGGTAAAAAAATCGGTATTGCGATTGCTGGCAACGAAGAAGCGACTATCGGTACTATGTTAGCGCAAGAAAACGTTGCTTTTACAGATGTGCAAACCATCAATGTTGGTTGGGCACTTTCATCTTCATTGGCATCTGGCAAGGTAGACGCAATCTGGGGTGGCTTACGTAACTTCGAAACTAACCAGTTAGCTCTTGAAGGCTTTAAAGCCAAAGCGTTTTTCCCAGAAGAGCACGGTGTGCCAGCTTACGATGAGCTTATCTTTGTTGCGAACGCAAAGCAGCACGATGATGAAGCGATCAAAGCGTTCAACAAAGCATTGGAACAAGCAACAACTTACATCGTGAACCACCCACAAGAGTCATGGAGCGAGTTTGTCGCGTATTCACCAGATACGTTGAACAATGAACTTAACCAACGCGCATGGAACGACACGCTGACTCGTTTTGCACTTCGTCCTTCTGCTGTAGACCTAAAGCGTTACGACGATTATGCACAGTTCATGTTCGACAAAGGCATTATCAAATCACTACCAAAAGCCGCTGACTACGTACCGACTTTTGACTAAGGAATCTCATGAAATACCAAGACTTAATCCAAGCCTGTCAACAAGATTGGCAAGACTACACTGAGCATGATTTTGTTAAAACGCTGGCAAACGGCACACTCGCTCAGCCGTGTTTTCTGCATTACTTGAAGCAAGATTTTCTGTTTTTAAAGCAGTATGCCCGCGCTTATGCATTGGCAATTTACAAGGCTAAAACCTTGGCTGATATGCGTCGTGCACTGCCAAGTGTTCATGCGTTGCTAGATTCTGAAATCTCTCACCATGTGACTTACTGTGGTCAGTGGGGTTTAACCGAATCGGATTTAGAAAACGAACCTGAAGATTTCGGCACTGTTGCCTACACGCGCTACGTTCTAGATGCGGGTATGACGGGTGATCTTGTCGACTTATATGCGGCACTGGCTCCGTGTTCAATCGGTTATGCCGTGATTGGTAAAGCGCTGTTAGAAAGCAGTGATACTGTTTTGGAAGGCAACCCATACGCAAGCTGGCTGCAACTGTATGGCAGTGAAGAGTTCCAGTCTGGCGTAGCAACGGGCGCGGAATACTTCAATCAGTTGCTTGCTGAAATTGATATCAACAGCGAACGCGGTCAGAACATCGTTCATATCTTCAAAACCGCAACGCGTATGGAAGTGGCTTTTTGGCAGCAAGGGCTGAACGCTCTTGATGATTCAACAGCGGCTTAAAAGCGACTTTCACGAATAAGGATTTACCCATGCTTACTGAACAAATTATTCAATCGCTACGCGCAGTACGAGAGCAAAAACCACTGGTTGTGAACATCACTAACTATGTAGTGATGAACAACACGGCCAACGCGTTATTGGCGATTGGCGCTTCGCCTATTATGGCGCACTCGCAACAAGAACTGGCAGAGATGATGTCTTTCTCTGGTGCTTTGGTGATTAACATCGGCACGCTCGACAGTGTTTGGACGCCAAGAATGTGTTTTGCTGCTGAGCAAGCGAACGCGAACAACAAGGTTGTGGTTCTTGACCCTGTGGGTTGTGGGGCAAGTACGTTGCGTACCGAGACTTCTCGTGAAATTGCACGCTTAGCCGATAAGTTGATCATTCGTGGTAACGCGTCTGAGATTATCGCGTTAGCGGGCGAACAAGCACAGAGCAAAGGTGTGGATGCGCTTGATAGCAGTGATGCTGCGTTAGGTGCTGCACAGTGCTTAGTGGCTGAATACGGTGCAAATGTGGTGATATCTGGTGAGACAGATTACGTTGTCACCAAAGACAGCGTGGTGACGTTAAACAACGGACACCAAATGATGCCGTATGTGACGGGTATGGGGTGTACTTTAACTGCATTGACGGGTGCTTTCGCGGCTGTTGGTGATGATAGTGGTTTAGCTGCAGCAGCGGTATTAGGCGTGGTTGGTGAAATTGCTGCTGAGAACTCTCGCGGCCCAGGTAGCTTGCAAATGAACTTGCTTGATGAGCTGTATCAGTTAGACGAAGAGACTCTGATTCAACGCTTGAAGATTCAGTAGGGCTAATCTAACTCTAAGCCACAAGTTAGAGTTAGATTAACTTAAAAAAGCCCCCGACACTTATGTGTAGGGGGCTTTTTATTATTGGTTTGGAACTGTGTCAGCTGTGTATAGACTGGCTGGCTAGGTTCTAAATCGGTTCACTTGGCTCTCTAGGTGATGAGCAACCTCGGTTAAGTCGCTCGCTGCACCTGAAATGCTGCTTACCGACTCTTGGTTGCTTTGAGCAATAGTGTTTGCACCTTGCGCGTTTTCACCCAGTGATTTGGTAAGACGATCCTGCTCATCAACCGACACCGCGATTTGGCTGTTGGCTTGGTTCAGATCTTGGATGTGTTGATTAATCACATGTAAGTTCTGAGAAGCTTGCTGCGCCTGCGTTGAAGCATCTGAAACCGTGCTGTGGCTCTCTTTAATTGACTCTAACGCATCTTTAGCACCACGTTGTAGTGAGGTGATGAGCTCATCAATCTGGCTAGCAGAGTCTTGGGTGCGTTTAGCGAGCGTTCTTACTTCATCGGCTACGACGGCAAATCCACGACCTTGTTCGCCTGCTCGAGCGGCTTCAATTGCGGCATTCAGCGCGAGAAGGTTGGTCTGCTCAGATACGCCTTTGATTACTTCCAGTATTGCGCCAATGTTCATCGACTCTTTGTGCAGGTCGGTCACTTTCTGGCTGCTGACCTGCATGCTTTCATCGGCGCTGCCAATTTCGTGCAGTGTCTTGTCTACTTCCTTGAGACCCATCGCGACATTCTCGGTCGCTTGGTTCGCGACTTGAGAGGCGTGGTTGGCACTTGAAGCTATCTCTGATGTGCTTGAAGCCAGTTGATCAACGGCAGAAGAGATATTTATCATCTCGCTATTCAATTGTGTTGCGTTGGTCGAGCTGTTATTGGTCACTTGATTGAGTGACTCCGACATCTCACCAATACGCACGCTAGAACGGTTCACTTGGCCAACAATATCGCGCAGAGATTCAATGGTGATCTCCATATTAGTCAGCAGTTCGCCAATCTCATTTTTGCTCTCAATGTTCACTTCCACATTCAGGTTGCCCTGAGAAAGCTCGTTGGTGATCTGTTTAACTTGTGCGATGCCTTTAGTAATAGAGCGAGTCACCAACACGGCGCTCGTCATGCCAATAACTAAAGCCACACCCGTCAGCAATATGATGATTTGAATCGAGCGCTTTTCGCTGGCTTGCAGTTCTGGTGTTAATGCTTGTTTCTGTTGTTCTAGAATGCTCTGAGCATCAGCTACAGCGATAGCCAAGCTGTCACCAATAGAGGCGAGGGTAGCGGTTCTTTGAGTGTTCTCCAGCATCTGTTGGTGAACTTGTTCAAAGCCTTTCGCGTACGCTTCCCGTTGGTTAGAGAAATCTTCAATCAATTCACTTTGATAAGGAGATGATTTAAGAGATTCAATATCGCCTTCTATACCTGGCAGAGCATATTCAAAAATGTCTTTACCAGCTTCATAGGTTTTGAGGTCGTTGTTGTTTGAGTAACTCAGCACTGTGATCTTGGCTGCGAGGAAGTTCTCCATCAACATGCCTGCGTATAAGCTCGCGTTTGGATCATTGTTATTGTAAGACTCATACAATAAGCTCTGAGCCGCTTTCAGTGCGTTGGTTTCTCGTGTGACCATCTCCACGTTCACTAACTGGTCAATGAGCAGTTGGCTCTGTTTCATTGATCCATAAGCCGCATCAAAAGCTGCAACGCTGTCTTGCACTAATTGCAGGCTCGACAAGCTATCAGTATTGGTGGTGGTTTGGATTAAGTTGTTCAGCAGTTCATCAATCGCAAGTTTGCTCGATTGATAATTCGCTTCGTATTGATCATCCAATGGCTCTAAGTAACGTTCAGAAGCTAAACGCATCTGAAGAAAGTGCACTTGAATGTTGCCTGACAATGTCGCCTTGTGGCTGAGGTCACTGTACTGGCTAAAGCCGTTCGACAAGGTTTGAATACCTTTGTAACTCACAAGGCCTGAAATGACGAAAAAGAGCAAGCAGATGGCATAACCCAGCTTGATCTTGAGCGCTATAGAAAGGTGGCGCATAACTATCCCTATATTTACCTGATTCCTTCACAGGGGAGTATTTCATAAAACAGCATTCTGGGCATGCTAAAGCGAATAGTTTGTGTAATAAGTAACGCTTTTGTTAGAAAAATCGGGTTTTTCGACATGCTTTCAACGAGTTGCGTATTTGAATTCAACCGCCTAACTTAAGGAATTAAGTGCTAACTTCCATGCATAGGATGTGATTTGTCGGTAAAATGGCAGAAAACCAATTTTAGAAATCGACTTCAAAGGTACGCGATGAACCCTTATAAGCTCTATTTAGTAACGGATGACCAACAAGATTTAGAAACGCTTAAGTTCGTGGTTGAACAAGCGGTTGCGGGTGGCGTTACTATGGTCCAAGTAAGAGAAAAACATGGGGACGTAAGAGCCTTCATTGAACGAGCACAAGCGGTTAAGTCGATTTTAGCTGGCTCCGGTGTTCCGCTGATCATCAATGACCGAGTGGACGTAGCATTGGCTGTCGACGCCGATGGTTTGCATCTGGGTCAATCGGATATGCCTGCAGAGTTAGCACGTAAGCTGATTGGTTCAGACAAGATTCTTGGGTTATCAATTGAAACTGAACAGCAGCTACAACAAGCAGATAGTTTGCCGATCGATTACATTGGTCTCAGTGCGATTTTTGCCACACCGACTAAGACGAATCTAAAGAAACATTGGGGTTATGAAGGCATTCAAATGGCTTTGAAAACAACGAAATTGCCGATTGTTGGTATCGGTGGAATCAACGAATCGAACATTCCGCAGTTGGTTAACACAGGTATTCATGGATTAGCCTTGGTATCAGCGATATGTCACGCAGAAGACCCGAAACAAGCGACCCAAGATTTGTTGTTTTTGATGGGAGAGTGAGTTTGTGGTGGCTAGAAAACAAATGAGACTCGTCATTTGTTTTCTAGTTAGAGCGCATTAAAGCGCTCGATGCAGTAGCCAGTAAAATTTGTGGTCTAACTTACTGAATACACAGAGCAACCGTGCCGATGACCATAAGAACGATCGCAGCGTACCAACCGTATTGTGCTGTTTTATCAGCAACAAACACCTTAATGTAGTTGATCTCTTCATGCGCCATTGCGATGAAGTCCGTGTAGTTAATCGATAACTCACGGCTAGCTTCTTTCAGGTCTTGTTGAAGCTTGTTGAAAGACTCATCGATGAAGCCCTTTGTTTCCGAAGCAGACGGAGTAGCAGTTAACGCAAGGCTATTCCAAACCGCCATACGCGATTCATATTCGCTTTCACTGACACAATTAAGTACGCGTAAATCATACTCTCGTTTGTTACGCTCTTTAACCATTTTCTCAGGGCAAATATTTCTTAAAACGTTCACGACAAATTTTCCAAAAGGTTCATTTAGATATAAAAAAGCACTCAAAGAGCGCTCATAAACTGGGTGCGAATTAATATTCAAAAAGTGATCTATTTGAAACCGATATAAGCAACGGCAAGGCTGAGCGCTTATCTGGGAGATTTGAAGTTGGGTCAGTGGTGTTAAAGAACGATTTGGGTCTGTCTATATTCGTTTGAAAAGACAAACCCGTTGGGATCGCATACTAGTTATGTCACTTTGGGATATCAACTAGGGTGTTTTATCCACACGACAAAGAAAATTATCGGCACGAAAAGCGGAAATGAGGTAGTGCTGGAGAAAACACCACCGTTATTGACTTAGGATTCAGTTGCTGAAATAGGCTGAACTCAAGAATTGGGGGAGGCTAGTTGGCTTGCCATTGATTGTTCTCTAATGAGTGGCCTTTTAGTTTTTCAAGTAAACTTGTTAACACTGGCCCATTGATGTGGCTGCGAGACACCAAACAACCCACTGGAGTAATCCAACCACCATGCTCGTGTGAGACAGGTAACGCCACAAGTACGCCTTTTTGAATGCCTTCCATCACCATCATTTCAGGCACATTTGCCCAGCCAACGTTCTGTTCAACGAGATCGATGATCGTTTTGTGGTTGTTGGCATACCAAAGCATCGAGCTAATACCGTAGGTGAACCACAGTTCGCGCTGCTTTGAACTGCGATGCACACATTGGCGGTAACGCTTTAGATCTGAGTTTTGTACTACCGACATTTGGCTGAGTTCGTGAGTGGCGGAGCTAACTGTAAGAAAGCGGGCTTGGCCCAGTAAGAAGAAGTCCATATCCACTTTAAGTTCACCATCCGCATAGATGATGCCAATCTGCGCTTTGCCGCGTCTTACGAGGTCTTCCACATCGAAGGTTGAGGCCGTAATAATATCGAAGTGCGTGATTGGGAACTGATCGGCCAGTGAGCTGATTATCTTAATGAAATTCTTATCTATGATGCTTTCATCAACCGCAATGATCAGTTCGTGCTCATCTTCTTGTGTGAGCGATTCTACTTTTTGGTCGAAGTACTTTTGTTGGTCGAGAATCGACTTAGCGACAGGTAATAACGCTTTACCTGTGTTGGTCAAAACGGGGATGTTTTTCTCTCGGTTAAATAGCTCTTGGTCGATGGCAATTTCTAGGTTGGCGATCGACTGGCTGACTCCAGACTGAGCGCGTTTCAGTTTGCGAGCGGCGGCAGAGAAAGAGCCACTTTCACACACAGTGACGAAGACTTTTAATTGCTCAAAACTGTACATGTTATCTCTCGCTCAATACCAAAGGGGGTAATCGCTCCTCATAGACAGGATCTTAAGAGCTAACTTGTTTATTTAGATAGAAAAAAGGCTTC